>JAITEK010000135.1 GCA_031282085.1 Coriobacteriales bacterium | reverse complement strand
ACTTTACGCAGGTTGGTAAGCGCACTGTCCGCAGGGTCGAGCGCGAGTTCCTGTTTGGCAACCTTATCCGCGTAGGTCACCAGACTCTCGTCCTGCTCCGCCCACTCGGCGCTGCCGTCAGCTATGCGTGGCAGGGCGTCTACCAGCAAATCGGCGCCCATCTGCGCAAGTTCACCGGTCAGCTCGCGGGCGTTTTTTCCTGCGGCGCGCGTGGTTGCAGCGGCGCAGTACGCGCCTGTGTCCAGGCCTTCTTCCATCCGCATGATGCTCACGCCGAGTTGCTCGTCGCCCGCGAGAATGGCGCGCTGTATGGGCGCGGCGCCGCGCCAACGCGGCAGCAGGGAGGCGTGGGTGTTGATGCAGCCAAAGCGCGGCAGCTCAAGTACCTGCGGTGGGAGTACCATCCCATAGGCGGCAACAACAATGAAGTCCGGGTCGATCGCCGCGATGTGGGCGAGCAGCTCCGCGTCCACAATGCGCTTACCGTACACGTCGAACAGCGGCACACGCTCGGAGCTATGTTCGGCGTCACCCGCAAAGGCGTAGAAGCTGCGGGGGGTTACAACGGGGATGCCAAGATTCTCAGCGGCAAGACGCACGGGTGAGGGCAGCAATGCCTTGCCACGCGCGGAGGCGGCGTCGGGCCGCGTGAACACAAGCCGCACCGAGAACCGTTCGCTCGCAAGGGCCTCAAGCGCCGGCACAGCAAAAGCAGGCGTGCCCATGAATACGATGTTCATCGGTCCTTCTCAACACTCGTGTCGCCTGGCTTTGCGCCGGCTTTGAGCGCCTCCTCGTACTCCTTGATCGCCTGGATGCGTTCGATAGGGTCGAGATGCTCAAACATCGTCGTCCCCTCAAGATGGTCGAGCTCATGCTGGAGCGCGCGCGCGTAAAAGCCCTCCGCCTCCAGCGCAAACGGCTCGCCGTCGAGGTCCAAAGCCTCTACCTCGATGTTGTTATAGCGCTCAATGGGTATCTGGATGCCGGGAATGGAGAGGCAGCCTTCATCGGAGACCTCCTTCTCACCCCACAGCCGCTTAATGACGGGGTTGATGAAGAACACCGGGTCCTTCTCCGCCGCCTCGCCGTCCTCGTCCGGCGCGGTCACGTCAACGACGATGAGGCGCTTACCGATGCCCACCTGCGGCGCGGCAAGGCCGCAGCCCTGGCTCTTATACATGAGCTTTGCCATCTGTTTGGCCACCGGGCGGAAGTTCTTTATCTCGCCTGGCGCAATCGGTTCGCTTTTCTCACGCAGCACCGGGTTGGGCGCGACAACGATATGCATACGCGGCTCCGCTTAGGCCCCAAGCGCCAGCAGCTCGTCCAACTGGCGGATGACGAGCTGGGCAAGCAGCGCCTGCATCGGCTGCACCCGCGGGTTGCCGTCGAGGCCGTCATAGGCGCTGAGCGCCTCGTAGTAGGCCTTTTTGTCGTCGAGCGTAACGATGATGGCAGGGTAGCCAAGCTGCTCAAGCATGATGTTGATGATGAGGCGCCCTATGCGTCCGTTACCGTCGCCAAAGGGGTGTATTTTCTCCAGGCGGAGGTGGAAGAACGCGATGCTCTCAATGGGGTGACGGTACTCCGAGGGGCGGGCGTCGCATATCTGGAGCATCTTGTAGGGCACCTTCTCGTAGGAGGTGGGGCGATGCCCGTGGATCATGAGGTTGTAGTTGCGGTACTCGCCGCTGGCCTCCTGATGGTCTATGAGCATGCGACGGTGCAGCCGCTTGACCTCGTGTTCGGTGATGCGGGTGTTCCCGCGTACGTAGTGCTGGCCCAGCAGCGTCGCGTCGCGGTAGCCGAGGACGGCGACGTGGTCGGAAAGCGGCTTGCCTGCAACGACCTCGTTGGCCACGAGCACGCGCTCAATCTCCTCGCGCGTGAGGCTGTTGCCCTCGATGGCATTGGAATGGTAGATGCTGTCATACAGGAATCGCTCCTGGTACGCCTCTTGGGCATCAGGAGCGACTGGTGGTTTTAGACCAAGCTCGGCTTTTTTCCTATCGACTTCACGCAGAAGCACATCCAACTCGTCGCTCACTACGGTCTCCCTTCTGTAGGACTATCGGTGGAGAATCGCTGATTACTCCATTGTAGCGGCTTTGCGGCCCACAAGCGCCGCGATTGCCGAAGTTTTGTCACGTCTGAGGTTTTGTCAGCCGCCACCCGAACCACCGCCCGGATTGCCGGTCTGAGCGCCGCCGCCCGAGGCTCCACCACCGGTGCCGCCACCCGAGGTGCCGCCGCCAGTGCCGCCGGTACCGCCATCAGTACCGCCGGTACCACCGTTCTCGGCCTCATTTTTTTCCTTCTCCTTTTCCTTGGCCGCTGCCTTCTCTTCCTCTTCCTTCTTCTTGGCAGCCGCTTCTTCTTCCTCTTGCTTCTTCTTCTCCTCCTCCTCTTTCTTCTTCTTTTCCTCCTCCTCCGCCTTCTTCTCCGCGGCGTTCATAAAGCTCGCCTTGGAGTTGTAGGGAGGATTGCTCGCGGTGGGGAAGTCCTGCGCCTCATAGTTGCTCAGCGCAACACTCATGAACTGCTTCCACACAGGGCAGCAGTTGTCGCCACCGACGTTGTCCGGGATATAGTGAGCATCCCCGCGCGAGCCTATCCATACGGCGGTCGAGAGCTGCGGTGTGTAGCCGACGAACCAGGAGTCCTTGTACTCGTCGGAAGTCCCTGTCTTGCCGGCGGCGACCTGCCAGCCGAGGTTCGCCGCAGTACCAGTGCCGCCAGTCACCACGCCCTTAAGCACCTGGTTGGTGGCGTAGGCGACCTCGGGCGTAAGCACCTGCTGCCCCTCGTCTTCCGCCGTGCGCTCATAGATGATGTTGCCGTCGCGGTCGACGACCTTCATGATGGGCGTCGGCTCGTGCCGCACGCCGCCGGTTGCCAACGTCCCAAAGGCAGACGCCATCTCAAGAGTGTTCACTCCGTAGGCGCCAAGCACGATGGGTAGGTTGGGATACTTGAGGTTTTCTTTCTCCTCCTCGCTCGTAGCCTTTTCGGGGTCCACGCTCTCAACGCCCATCTTTATGGCGGTGTCGCGGATGGCAGGCGCCTTCAGGGTGCGCGCGACACGGCCATACGCCAGGTTGGAGGAACGCCAGGTCGCCTCGGCAAGCGTCATTATCCCCATCGACTGGCTTTGGTAGTTCACCGGGTTCCACGGCGTCCCGTTGTTCTCCTCAGCAGGGACATGGAGCTCCTTGCCGGAGACCGAGGTCTGCGGAGAATAGCCTTGTTCTATGGCGGCAACGAGGGCAAAGACCTTAAAGGTCGACCCCGCCTGGCGCTTCATCTGCCAACTGGTGTTGAACTGGTCCGTATAGTAGTCCTTGCCGCCGCGCATCGCCTTGATGTAGCCCGTATTGGGATCGACGCAGGTCAGCCCCACCTCGATGTCCTCGTCGCCCGTCCGCTCTATGAGGCTTGCCTCCTTCTCGGCGCAAGCCTCCTCGGCGGCCGCCTGCATCTCAAGGTCTATCGTCGTATAGACCGTCAGGCCGCCCTTGAATACCTCGCCGTAGCTATACTGCTCCTGGAGCACATGGCTCACATAGGTGACAAAATACGGCTGCGCGTAGATGCCGTCCATGGAGGTGTCGCGGATGTTGAGGTTGAACTCCGACGCCTTGAACTCCTCAAGCTCCTCCTCGGAGATATGGCCGTTGACGTACATGCGGTCGAGCACCCGGTTGCGCCGCGTAAGCGCGTTGTCGGGGTATTCAACCGGGTTGTTGTAGGTGGGGTTCTGCGGGATGCCGCAGAGCAGAGCGGCCTCGGGGATCGTGAGCTCCGAGGCGTTCTTCGAGAAGTAATGCTGGGCCGCGGCCTGGATGCCCAAGGCGCCGTCCCCGTAGTTGATGGTGTTGAGGTACATCATCAACAACTCCTCTTTTGTGAACTCCTTCTCGGCCTCCAGTGCGAGGTAGGCTTCCCGCACCTTGCGCTTGATGGTGGATTCGTTGGCCTCCTCCTGCAGCAGCGTCTGGCGTACGAGCTGCTGGGTGATGGTGGAGGCGCCCTGGAGCTCGCCGCCGAGCAGGTCGTTGACGGCGGCGCGCGCGATGCCGTAGTAGTCGACGCCGCGATGCGACCAGAAGCGTTCGTCCTCAACGGAGACCGTCGCGTTGAACACGTTGGGCGAAACCTGATCGGCCGTCACCGGCTCGCGGTTGTCTACGTAGAGCTCCGCGAGCAGGGTTGTGGTGTCGGATGCGTAGATCCGCGTCTTGCGCGTGTCATTGACGGTTGCCATGTCCTCGATGTTGACGTCCGACAGGTCGACCAACCATGATTGGACGACCGCGTAGGCGCCGACTGACGAAAAACTGACCAATCCGACGAGCACGGTGACTATGAAGATGAGCATAAACGGTATAATATGGCGCTTAGGCTGTTGCTTTGCCCGTTTCCTGCGTGACGACATTTAAACCTCCCGTCAGGTACCCGCAAGTATCCATGATGACACAAAAGCGCGCAATCTGCTCGCAAGACCGACCGATGAATAGTGAATGTAAACGAATGATTACCTCAAAACCCGTATATCAAGGTGCGCCCGCCGCGGCAGGCGCAAAGCCCGAACTCCTCGCCCCGGCAGGAAGCCACGACGCCTTCCTGGCCGCATTGAGCGCCGGCGCCGATGCCATCTACCTGGGAGTTGAGGACTTTAACGCGCGCCGCAACGCCGATAATTTCAGTCTTGAGACGCTTGCGGAGCTGTGCGACCTTGCCCATCTTGCCAACCGACGCGTCTACCTTACGCTCAACACGATGATACGTCCCGATGAGCTTGAGCGCGCCTTAGAGGTAGCATGGCGCGCGTGGGAAGCCGGCGCCGACGCGCTGATCGTGCAGGACCTGGGCCTGTTGGCGCGCGTGGCGCGTGAGATGCCGCGGTTTGAGCTGCACGCCTCCACCCAGATGAACCTGCACAACGCCGCCAGTGTGCGCCTCGCGGCCGAGATGGGCGCCTCGCGCGTCACACTCGCGCGGGAGCTTTCGCTTGAGGAGCTTTCTGAAATCGCCCAGGCAGGGGTGCCGCTTGAAGTCTTTGCCCACGGCGCGCTCTGCGTGTGCTACTCAGGACAGTGCCTGCTCTCCTCGCTGGTGGGGAGACGCTCCGCCAACCGCGGCCTATGCGCCCAGGCCTGTCGCCTGCCCTACCAGCTCATCGACACTTCAACCGGTAAACGCGTCAAAACGCCCGGCGAGCACCTGCTCTCCCCCGCTGATCTGGCAACCCTGGACATCCTGCCCGCGTTGGCCGCAACCGGCGTCGCCGCGCTGAAGATCGAGGGCCGCATGAAGTCGGCGTCCTACGTGGCCGCCGTCACCCGCGCCTACCGTCAGGCCCTCGACGCGCTGGATACGCCTGCCGCGGGCGCCTGTCCCTCCACCCCGCTTGACACGCTTGCCGAGAGCTTCTCCCGCGGGTTCACGACCGCCTATCTTGAGGGCGAGCGCGGCAACAGCATAATGAGTTACGAGCGGCCGAACAACCAGGGAGTCCTCGTGGGGCGCGTGGGCTCGTTGGAGCGCGGCCGGGTCGCCATCGACCTCACCAAGCGGGTTGTCCGCGGCGATGTGCTGGAGTTCCGCACCTCACGAGGCCGCGTTGTGGTAACGCTCGACGAGTTTTGGGGCGCCGCGGCCGGCGACGCGCCCGCCCTTGAGGCGGCGGATGAGGGAACGCGCCTGTACCTGCGGGTTCCCGAGCCGGTTGGCGCCGGCGACCGCGTGTTCCGCGTACGCAGCGCCGCGCTCTTAAACGACGTGGAATCGAGTTTCGGCAGCACGGTGTTCCAGGGGAACAACGGCCTTATCGCGCTTGATGCGCGGGTTGTCGCACGGCAGGGCGAGCCGCTCACGATAGGCTTTTGCCTGCGGGATGATGAGCGCTCTGAGAAAGGCGCGTGGGCCACGGCACGCGGTGCAGTGGTTGAGGCGGCGCGCACCAAAGCGGTGACCGCCGATGACATCCGCGAGCACGTTGGACGCATCGGCGGCACGCCGTTTACCATCCGCAGCTGGGACATCCAGCTCGACGAGGGCGTCGGCATGGGATTCGCCGCGCTGCACCGGCTGCGGGCCGAGGCGCTTGAGGCACTGAGCGCGCAGGTCCTCAAACCCTGGCGCAAGCGCGTCAGCACCCCTCATGAGGCGCTGCCCGCGCTTGCCCCCGCGCGCAAAGGCAGCCCCCGCATAGCCGCCATCGTCCGCGACGAAGCAGGCATACGGGCGGCGCTCCAGGGCGGCGCGGAGGCCATCTACCTGCACACTTTGCATTTTGAGGCGACGGAAGGCGGGGGCGTGGACAGGGGCGTGGCCGCCGGTAGGGCGACCACCGAGCCGTCTATCATACGGCTGTTGCCCGCCATCACCCACGATGCACAACTCGCCGCACTGAAGAAGCGCCTCGCGGACGGACAGACCGCAGTCGCAAACAACCTCGGCGAGGTGGAGCTTCTGCGAGGGGCCGGCCACGCGCTGGAGGCCGGGCCTTCGCTCGGCGTCAGTAATGCTGCGACCCTTGAGACACTCGCACGGCTCGGCCTTGCCCAGGCCTGGCTCAGCCCTGAGCTGAGCAGCCAGGACATCACGCGCATTGCGCCGACTTCTCCCCTGCCGCTGGCGCTGACCGTCTTCGGGCGTCAGGAGGTCATGGTCACCGAGCACTGTCTGCTCATGGCGCAAGGCCCCTGCGACCAGCGCTGCGCCGTCTGTGCCCGCCGCAAGGCGCCCCGCTTGCTGGAGGATCGCAAAGGCTACCGCCTCCCCGTGCGCACCGATGAGTTCGGGCGGAGCCATCTGTTCAATGCGGTACCGCTCGACCTGGTGCCCGCGATGCCCGAGCTGGTGAGCCTGGGCATCTCAACCCTCGTCGTTGACGGCACGCTGCTCACGACCAAGGAGCTGAAGGCCGAAGTCGCCCGAGCTGCACACGCCCGCGACCTCGCCTTAAAGGGAGCCGGCACGCTGCCTAGGCGCGAGGGATACACCACCGGACATTTCTTCCGCGGGGTCTGGTAGAACAGCAAGCGCCCCGCCTCAGCACGAGGCATCCATTGAATATGATTGATAGGGACTTTTGGCAACGGTTCTGCGCGCATCAGAGCTTTTGGTGGCAAGTGGCTCCGCACTATCAGAAAGCGTACTTTTTGATAGTTGGCACCACGAACAGAGTCCCCAAGCCCAAGCGCAAAAAGCATTCGGCAGAAAAACACCTACCTGCTGCTTTACAGATTATGTCATAATTGTCCGGTGTTGTGTGCGGTGACTGAGCCACTATTTTTGCAATTATCAAAAACTATCAAAAAGTACACTTTTTGATAGTTGCGTCGTTAGCGCATTCTCGTCGGGTTTGAAGGGACTGATCATGAAAAAAAGTGGCTTTGCACGAATCGTTCTCTCGTTGGTAGTGGCATTGGGGCTTGTTGTCGCGTTGCCCGGACAGGCTATTGCCGCTGACGTGACCTACACGGTCAAGTTCAATAACCCAGATTGGCCTAGCACCTATCCGGATTTAGCCTTGGCGACATCAGACTCGTACGTACAGAAGATCGCGACAGCACTGGGCAAGCAGCCGAGTGACACTGCGGCGGAAGCCGATCTGAATGCCTACACGGGCGGGCTGTCGCTCGTGGGCACGGACATACCGAACGGATACCCCACCAATATCGCTGCATTGCCTAACCTGAGCCAGTTATCGCTTACCGGCGCATCGAACTTCGTGGATGCCCCCACGCTCACGAGTCAGCTTTCGAACCTCACCTTCCTGGACCTGACAGGAAGCGGCGTGCAGAACCTGGCGATAAGCGGGAGTAAACTTGAAACGTTAGTGGTATCCAACAGTAAGGTCGAGAATCCTTCCAGCCTAACAGCGCTACCGAACTTGAAGGTGCTTAACCTGAGCGACAACAAAATCAAGGACGCCCAGTTGCCTAGCCTGCCAAAACTTGAGACGCTCGATCTGTCGGGCAACAATATTGACGACCTGACCAAGCTCCCCGCCCTGCCCGCCATCAAGGAGATCAACCTCTCGGACCAGACGCATGACACCGACATGCACTTCGGCTCGCTTGCAAAATACGCAGGCACCCTCACTTCGCTCGACCTCTCGAATACCGGAACAGTGAGCCTTGAAGGCCTGGAGACATTAGTCAACCTCACCTACCTCAACCTGAGCGGCAACAGTATCGAGGACCCGATGGCGCTCGCAGCGCTCACGAATCTTAAGGAGCTCGACCTGAGCGGCAACAATATCGAGAACCCGATGGCGCTCGCGGCGCTCACGAATCTTAAGGAGCTCAACCTGTCGGGCAACGACATCAACGACCCGGCTTTGATTGACGCGCTGAAGAAAGCCCTGCCGAATGTCACGATATACACAAACGGCAACCCGCTGCCGGATTCAACCGCGACGATAGCAGTAACAACGGCAACGGAGCTCCCGCATGGCAAGCGCAACACCGCCTATAGCACAACGCTTGCCGCCGTTGTCAGCGATAAGGAAGGAGCGCCGCTCACAGCTGCCATCACCTGGGCGGTAATCGACGGCGCACTGCCCGCGGGTCTGAGCCTCGATGCGGCTACTGGAGTTGTATCCGGAACGCCGACGGCAGTGGGCGAGTACGAGTTCACCGTGTCCGCCGCAAGCGCCGAGCATAACGCGGCGGCGAGTAAGACCTTCACCCTCGTAATCGACCCGGCCGACGAGGTGCCCACGCCGCCGACCCCGGAAGACGAGACGGAGCTGCCGGACACGGGGGATGCCCAAACCCTGCTCTTTGCGCTGGTAGCCCTGGCGTTTTTGGGCGCTGGCACAACGCTGCTGTACCGTAGACAGAGGGCGTAGGAGAGTTCACCACCTACCCGGTGAAAACCGGCAGTCACAGAAAAGCCGCAGCGAACCGATGACGGCGGACGTATGCTCAACAGCGCAATCTGTACCCAGGTTGCGCTGTTTTTTTCAAACTCCACCGGTATCTTCTTCGTAAACAAGTACGTTATTCCCCACATGCGGGGGCAAGCCATTACGGCAACCAGCAGCCCGCGACAAACCGCCGCGGGCTGCTTGATGACGCGTCTACCCGTCTAATAACCACGCAAGCGCATTGGTACGGCGAATACCGTCGTAATCGCCGTCCGGGTCGTTATCAAGCGTAAGGAGGGCTTTGGGATAATGGTCGCTGACTTTTCTCAAAGGTAAGAGCTCCCTTTCAAGCGTAGCCGAATCACGCACCGTAGCTGCCACCTGAAAATACAAGGTCTCATCCGGGCTCTTTGCGACAAAATCCACCTCAAACCTTTCGACCTTCCCAACGAATACACGGTATCCACGTCGAATCAGCTCCAGGTAGATGATATTCTCGAGAAGGTGCCCCATATCCGCACCGTCCTTGCCCAATATGACCGTGCGTAAACCAATGTCCGAGACGTAGTACTTTTCAAGGGTCTTCAGGTGCTGCTTTCCCTTGATGTCGTAACGCTTTGCCTTATAAAGGATAAAGCTATCTACAATTGCGCTTAGATAGCGCTCCACCGTTTTCACATCGATTTTGCGCGCATTTGAATTCATGGAATCACTGATGCGCTTCGTGGAGAGCAGGCTGCCTACATTGTCAAAGGTGAACGCGAGGATGGACTCAAGCATCATGGGGTCTGTGATTCTATGCCGACCAACTACGTCTTTGAGAACGACAGAGTCATAGATGCCC
>JAITEK010000119.1 GCA_031282085.1 Coriobacteriales bacterium | reverse complement strand
CAGCGTAGCGCGCGGCGAATTAAGGAAGATTTAAGGTTCGGATAAAGACCGGTTAAGGGCTTCTGCGTACCATGGTGTCATGCGTATGAAAGAATACGGCAGGATACGATAGGGAGTGCAGTATGGAACAGGCGGTCACAGCCTCTGAGCAAACGATTATCCAGACCAACAAGCTCTGCAAGACTTTCTCAACGGGTGGGGTTCAGCAGCATGTGCTGAAGAACCTCGACCTGAGCATCAATCGAGGGGACTTCACGGTCATCATGGGGGCGTCCGGCGCTGGCAAATCGACGCTGTTGTATGCGCTCAGTGGCATGGACAAACCCACGCTGGGCAAGGTCGCCTTTGACGGGCGGGACATCACCGCTTTGAGCAACGATAGACTCGCGGTGTTCCGGCGTAAGAACTGCGGCTTTATCTTCCAGCAGATATACCTGATGGACAATATGAGTTTGATGGACAACGTGCTGGCCAGCGGCTTGCTCGTCTCGCGCGACCGCAAGGCGCTGGCGCAGCGGGCACGCGAGCTGTTTGGGCAGGTGGGTCTCAGCGAGCAGGACTGGCGCAAGTTCCCCGCGCAACTCAGTGGCGGCGAGGCACAGCGCGGCGCGGTGGTGCGGGCGCTCATCAACAAGCCTGCCGTTTTGTTTGCCGATGAGCCCACCGGCGCCCTTAACTCGACGTCCGGCACGGCGGTACTCGACCTCCTTACACAGATAAGCCGCGATGGGCAGAGCGTGGTGCTCGTAACGCATGACATCCGTTCGGCCTGTCGCGGCAACCGGGTGCTATATCTGCAGGACGGGAGCTTGCAGGGGGAACTTGATTTGGGGTGGTACGAGGAGGAAGGTATAAGGGCGAAGGCTGGGGATGACATAGAGAATGACACGGTAGTGAGGCGTACGGAGCGGTTGCGTGGATTTCTTGCTGATAGAGGTTGGTAGGAGGTGACAGCTATGGGGAAGCTGATGATGCTCGTCTTGGCCAACATCCGCAAGAACAAGGGGCAGGCCGTAAGTCTGTTCATATTCATACTCATCGCGGCGGCCTTGCTCAACGTGGGGCTTCTTTTGCTGCTCAACTTCGGCAGCAGCTTTGACAGACGCGCCGAGGAACTCAATGCGCCGCACTACGCAATCGTTGAGCCCGAGGCGATCTATAGCGACAGACAGCTTACCTGGCTTAAAGACTATCCCGGCACAACTGAGGTGCAGAAGGAAACCGCGTATCCGATCCGGGCTAATATCACCTACAACGAGGGAAAGATCATAATGTCGCTGGTTTTCCTTGACGTCGACAACCCCCGGTCGATGAACGATCTGACGCTCATGGAGGGGACTGAGCCACGCACCGTCAACGAGATCTGCCTCCCCTACCTGTTCAAGGTCGGCGGTGGTTATAAGCTGGGCGACAGCTTCAACTTCTCCTACGGAGAACGCGACTTCCACTACGTAATCAGCGGATTTTCCGAGGACATCCTCTTCGGTTCCCCTCTCAACCAGACCTATCGGATATTCCTTCCCGGCAAGGGCTTCGACGAGTTGGCGGAGATAGCGCCCGAGGCACAAAGCGTCTTTCTCACCACGCAGCTTGCAGACCCTGACGCCAGCGAACGACTCTACCAGGATTTCACGCAGGAGTTCTTCTACCGGCAGTCGATTCCCCAGGTGGAGTCATTGCTGGTTCTCAGCGTGAATATCACCGACGCAAAAACCATGCGTACCTCTATGTCGAGTGTGACCTCGGTCATCCTTGTGGTGTTCTCGACCCTCATCGTTCTTGTCAGCCTCATCATCGTACGCTTCCGCATCTACAACAGCATCGAGGAAGGTATGGCCAACATCGGCGCGCTCAAAGCGACCGGGTACACGAGCGCACAGATTATCGGCTCGTATGTCGTGCAATTCGGGCTCATATGTGGCGTGGGGACACTGGTGGGAATTACCACCTCCTACGCGCTGCTCCCCTCGGTCTCCACGGTGCTGGAACAACAGAGCGCCTTAGTATGGGAACAGGGTTTTGACCCTGCCATCAGCACAGTGAGTCTGCTTGCTCTCCTTGTGGTAACGTTGGCCGTGACCCTCGCCTCGTCGAGCCGCATCCGCAGGCTCCAACCGCTTGAAGCGTTGCGCGGGGGGCTTTCCACCCACAGCTTTAAGCGTAACTACTTTCCGCTTGAGCGCAGCGCTGGCCCCCTGCCGCTGCTGCTTGCCCTCAAGACGGCCCTGCGCAGCAAGGGGCAGATGGCCATGATCGTCCTCATCGTGACCACCGTGAGCTTTGCCTCGGCCGTCGGCCTTTCGATCTACTACAATCTGGGCCTCAATTCGCAGACCTTCACGAACATCATCGGCGGCGAGATACCCGACGCCTCGTTCGTGACCACCGACGCCGTAAACGCCCGCCGCCTGCACGATGAGTTCAGCTCTGATAACGCCGTGCGCAAGGCCTATTACTATCAGGACGTCACGATGTTGGTAGACGATTATATCGTCGGCAACATTGTGGTGGAGGACTTCGCGCTTCTTGAGAGCAAAAGCCTCCTTTATGAGGGACGTTATCCTCTGCACGACAACGAGATCGCTCTCAGCGGCCTGCTCGCCGCACAGCTGGAACGCAGCATGGGCGATACGGTGGAGGTGGTTCAGGGTGGAGTGCGCGGCGAATACCTGATTTGTGGCTTCATCCAGAGCGCCAACAACAGCGGCGCCCTCTGCGCGATGACCGAAGAAGGAGCGCGGCGTGTGCAACCAGACTTCGAATTCCGGCAGTTAAACGTCTACCTCGACGATCCTGCAACAACTGCGGATTTCATCAGCCGCGTCAAAGCCGATAACCCCTCGGAGATTGAACTAACCGCGAATATCCAGGAAATCGCGCGCGCGCAACTGAGCGTCTATGGCACCATCTTCGCCGCGGTGGCGGTTGCCATCTTCACGGTCACGATACTCGTTGTCGCGTTGGCGCTCTACCTTGTGTTGCGCACGGCCATACTGCGCCGCCGCCGCGCCTTCGGCGTCCAGAAGGCATTGGGCTTTACCACCCTGCAACTCATGAACCAGGTCTCGCTGTGTTACCTCCCCGCCGTCACACTGGGTGTGCTGCTCGGCGCGGCGCTGGGCGCCTTTGGTTTTAACGGCATCTTTGTCGCGTTGGTGAGGTCGATGGGGATCATGACCGCCTCAATGCCGGCCCCGCTTGATCTGACGCTTATCATGTGCGTGGTGTTGGTGCTCATAGCCTATGGAATCTCGCTACTCGTGGCCCTGAGCATCCGTCGCATTGATCCTTATAGGCTGATAACCGAGTAACGATGCCACGAGGACGCTGCGCGTCCCGCGTTACATCTTCACGTATAGGGAGGTCATGAAGACGCCGTTGGCTACCTCGTATTTGAGGGAGCCGCCGTAGCGTTCTACCACGGCGCGGACCGACGAGATACCGACGCCCTTGCCTTCGCGTTTGCGCGAGTAGAACTCGCCGCCGCGCTCCGTGTAAGTCCCGTCGAAGCTGTTGTCTATCACGAGGGTCAGGCGCTTTTTCACCACCTTGCTGCTCATACGGATGAAGCGCTTTTCCTCCTCAACGAACATGCATGCCTCGATGGCGTTCTCAAAGAGGTTGCCGACGATGATGCTCATGTCGTTGCTGGGTATCTGCCCCAGGTCCTCAGGCACTACGAGCTTGAGGTCGGTCTGGATATGCGCCGTGTTCGCCTTATCGAGGTAATGCACCGCGACAGCATTCACGGCGAAGTTGTCACAGAGCAGCTTGTCGGCTATCTCGGGGATGGTGCCGCTTATCGCCTCAACGTAGCCGAGCGCGCCGCCCACGTTGCCTTTCTGCAGGTAGCCCCGTATGGCCTGAAGTTGATGGCGCAGGTCGTGTCGCACCGCGCGCACCTCCTCGTTGGACTGTGTGAGCTTGTTGTAGAGCGTGCGCTGCATGTCGAGGTTGCGGTTCATGGCGTCGACCTCTAACTCAAGCTGGGCGCTGCGCTCCGCCTCGTCAAGGACCGAGCGGATGTAGTACCAACCGAGTACGCCCGTCCACACCACAAATATAAGGATGCCTACCTGGAACAGCAGACTCTCAGGCTGCAGGAAAGGAACAAGGTAGTTCACAATGCTCGCGAAGGCACAAACACTCAAGACAGCACAGGGGATGATGAGGCTGCGGGCACGCGGGTTGTGCCGGGCAAAAAACTCGTAGAAGACATACAACCCGAAGACGACAATGGTTGCCAGAGAGAGAAACCGCAACGGCCCCAGGCTGTACGAGAGCGAGTACAGCCCGCTGATGTGCAGGAGCAACGCCACCATGAACACGCCGCGCATGACCGTATGGGTCGTCGCGAATGCGGCTCGATACCGCGGATCGAGCGTCGCCTCGCCGTAACGCAAAAACGGGATGGCACAGTACAGAAGACCGATAGCCGAGCCGATGTAGAGCAGGTTCGGCGCGGGAATGAGATAGATCGCCAGGTCATTGCTACAAAAACCCCACAAGCCCGCGCACAGACAGGCAAACCCCAGCCACAGAAGCGAGGCGGCCTGCGGCACCCGCGACATAACCATGAACGTGATGCTCATAGCTATGATGCCGCCCAAGATGAGCAAAAGCCCAATGGCAAAAGCGATGCCGTCCGCCGAGAGCAGATGCAGGAACAGCATCTGGTTGTCCCCCAGATAGGCCGCCGGCAGTTCAAGGTCGTGCACCGACTCGGGAATCGTGTACTCAAACCGAATCTCCTTGGCGCTCGACTCGGCAGGCAGCATGACAGACAGCAGGTTGGGAGAAGGATTCTTCTGAAAGACGGGAAACGTCCCCGGGTCTCCATCGGAATCATAGAGGTCGGAGTCCACATAGAGCCGCATGGGGGCGCCTTCGGTCTTAATGAGGAGGCTGTCGTGCGGTTCCGTCCGGACGGTGGTAACAAGGGTTATGCGGTCGCCGGGGTTGAGGTCATGCAGCACCGCCGGCAGCTTGATCCTCCCCTCCTCAACGCCGTTGCGCGACAGGGAGACGTCGTTTATGACGCGCAGCTCGTTCCAGTAGTAGATCAGGTTATAACGCTCAGAAAGCGCCGAGCCGACGAGCAGGGAGATTAGCAGGGCCAAAGCTATCGCGTAGACGATCCCACCTATAAGAGAGAAACGCTTGAACTGCTCAGAGTTCATTCATCGCCTCGTGCGGTGCTAAAAAGGTAGTCGTCATAGGCGTGCTTGATCTTGCGGTGGTTCTTCACCGCGACGTAGGCGATCTCGCCGTTGTCCATGATGAAGTCCTCCTCAAGATCGTCCACATGGTCGAGGTTGACGATGTAGGAGCGGTGCGAGCGCAGAAAGCGCGGCGAGGGCAGCAGCTTCTCAAGGGCGTCGATGGTCATCGTGGTCGCGTAGGTCTCGCCTGTGGTGTAGATGACGGACTTGCGGTTGCTCGACTCCACGAAGATGATGTCGTTGAGCGGGATGATGACCGGGATGTTGTCGGTGACGATGGCAAGCGTCGCCCCCTGGGCCTTGTCGCGCTTGAGGGTGGCGAGCTCGAGCGCGTCGACCACGTCCTCCTCAACCACCGGTTTGAGCAGGTATTTGTAGGCGTTGAGGCGATAGCCCTCACGCGTGAAGTCCTCGCTGGTGGTGGTGAAGACGATAACGACCTGCGTGTCGATGTCGCGGATGAACTCCGCCGTCTGCACACCGCTCAACTCACCCATATACACGTCGAGGAAGATAAGGTCGTACTTCTCCTTATGGAAGACCTCCAACAACGCCTCACCAGAAGGGAAGCTGTCGAGGACATAAGGCACTTTGCTCATGTCGATAAGTGCCGTCAGCAAGTCGGTGTCGACGGGCGTGTCCTCACAAAGCGCTATCCTAAGAGCAGAATCATCGGCGTTCGCAGCCATCTAAATCCCCATCCTCTTATACATACACCACCCCGTGGCACAAACTCCTGCTCAGTATAGCATCAGTGAGCTTTGTCTGCGTAGATGAGGGCGATTTGTCGGGCGACAGTGGCCTTACTGCGTGATGGCGATGCAGAGGCGGGCGAGATCCTCCAGATCTTTTACGGCCAGAGATTCGTTGGGGCTGTGGACGTCGGTCATGCCGGTGCCGAGCACGAGCGGACGCAGGCCCTTCTCGGCGAAGACGTTGGCGTCCGAGCCGCCGCCCGTTAAGGCGACCTGGGCGGGCAGACCGAGCGAACGTGCGGCGCCGAGCACGTGCTGCACAAGCGGGTCGTTCTCGTCGGCCTTAAAGCCGCGGTACTCCTCCTCCCACTCGATGCTCACGCTGCCTTCGGTGCCCTGTACCGCCTCTGTGCAGGCGGCGGTTATCTGGGCGTTCACCTCGTCTACGCGCTGCTTGTCCAACGCGCGCGTCTCCCCGGTCACAACGCAACTGTCAGCGACGATGTTAAAGGCGCTGCCGCCCGTGATGGTGCCCACATTGGCCGTAGTATGCTCGTCGAGCCGCCCCAGATCCATCGCAGCTACCGCCTCAGACGCCAGGACGATGGCTGAGGTGCCCTTCTCCGGCTCGATACCCGCGTGGGCCGCCTTGCCGGTAAAGGTCGCGGTGAACAGATAATGATACGGCGCGCCGATGATGACCACACCCGGCGAGCCATTGGCGTCGAGCACAAAACAGGGCTCGCCGTTAAAGCCCTCCAGGGTCATCTCCCGCGCGCCGAGCAGACCTATCTCCTCGCCCACCGACAGGAGCACCCCTATCTCGGGATGGGGCGCATCGCCCTCGGCCAGCACGCGCACCAGTTCGATGATGGCGGCAACGCCAGCCTTGTCGTCCCCGCCGAGGACGGTCTCGCCCGCAGAGGTGATGACGCCGTCCGCGACAACCGGCTCAATACCCTCAGCCGGAGTGACGGTATCCATGTGCGCGGAGAAGAAGAGTGCGGAGAAGGGGGACGGGGCAAGTGCCCTGTCGCCTTGCCCCACCCGCGCTGGCAACGTGGCGATGAGATTACCGGTGTCGGAGCCGGTGCGTGCGGCGCTGTCGTCAAAGCGCACCGTGCATCCTGCCTGCTCAAGCGCCGTTTTGCAGTACGCGGCAACCGCGCCCTCCCGCAGGCTGGGAGAATCGATGCGCACCAGTTCAAAGAAGGTGTTGAGGAGCCGTTCGGGATTCATGGGTCTCACGCCTTCCGGGCTGTGTCGGGTCGCTCGCGACGGGCGACAGAGGCGCGCACCAACTCGCGGAACAAGGGATGGGGGCGCGTGGGGCGGCTCTTGAACTCCGGGTGCCCCTGGCTCGCGACAAACCACGGGTGGTCGGCAAGCTCTATCATCTCAACGAGCCGCGCGTCAGGCGAAAGCCCGCTTATGACGAGCCCTGCCTCAACCAAACGCTCACGGAAGGTATTGTTCACCTCGTAGCGATGGCGATGCCGTTCGTAGATTATCGGCTCGCCGTACGCGGCAAGGGCGCGGGTCTTGTCTGCAACCTTGCAGGGGTAGGCGCCCAGGCGCATGGTACCGCCGAGATCGTCTATGTCCTCCTGCTCGGGCATGAGGTCGATAACGGGGTACTCCAGCTCGTAGGGCACCTCGTTCTCGAACTCGGCGGAATTGGCGTTGGTCATACCCGCGACGTTGCGCGCGAACTCGCAGACCGCCGCGTGCAGCCCGAGGCAGATGCCGAGGAAGGGCACCTGGTTCTCACGCGCGTAACGCACCGCCGCTATCTTGCCCTCAAACGCGCGTATGCCAAAGCCCCCCGGCACCAGGATGCCGTCCATGGGAGCGAGCACCTTCTCAACACCGTCTTCCTTGAGGGTCTCGCCGTCGACGAGGTGCACGTTGACCTTGTGCCCGTGGAACACGCCCGCGTGCCCCAGCGCCTCGATGATGCTCAGGTACGCGTCGGGCAGCGAGACGTATTTGCCCACCACCGCAATGTCAACCTCGCCTTTGAGCTTGTTCATCTTGTTGATGTAGGTCTTCCAATCGCGCAGGTCGATGTCCGCCGGCTCCAGCAGCAGGGCCTTGAGCACCTTGACGTCGAAGTCCTGCGCGTACAGGTTGAGCGGCACCTGGTAGATGCTGGCTGCATCGATGCAGTTGATGACATTCTCCACCCGCACGTCACAGAACAGGGCTATCTTCTCGCGCACCTTGTCGGGCAGGTCGTGGTCGGAACGGCAGACGATGAAGTCGGGCTGCACGCCGATGGAGCGTAGCTCTTTGACTGAGTGCTGCGTGGGCTTGGTCTTGACCTCGTGGGCCGCCGGGATATACGGCACAAGCGTTACGTGCACAAACAGCACGTCGCCCAAGGGCTTGGACATCTTGAACTGCCGCGCCGCCTCGATGAAGGGCAACGACTCGATGTCGCCTATCGTACCGCCTATCTCGGTGATGACGATGTCGGCGTTGGACTGGTCGGCTATGCGGGTGAGGCGATCCTTGATGGCGTTGGTCATGTGGGGGATGACCTGCACCGTGCCGCCGAGGAAGTCGCCGCGGCGCTCGCGGGAGATGAGGGACTGGTAGATGGAGCCAGCCGTGAAGTTGGACTCGCGTGAAAGGCTCTCGTCGATGAACCGCTCGTAGTGGCCCAAGTCGAGGTCGCCCTCGTGCCCATCGTCGGTAACGAACACCTCCCCGTGCTGGAAGGGGCTCATGGTGCCCGGGTCGACGTTGAGGTAGGGGTCGGCTTTCTGCATGGTGACCTTATAGCCACGCGCCTTGAGAAGCTGCCCCAGTGACGCCGCGGTTATACCTTTGCCCAACGAGGACACCACACCACCGGTCACGAAGATATGTTTTGCCATGCTACTCGCCCACTTCCGTTTCTACGCCATCACCACGTGTATTGCCATTTGTCTCACTATCACCCTTGCTGCTGTTGTTGTCATCCTCGGCCACCTTCTTGCCATCCTCGGCCGTCTCCTTGTCGTCATTCCCCGCCGCCTCATTGCTGTTCCCCGCCGTCCTATTGTCATTCCCGCGCTCCGCACGGGAATCTTCGGCCGCGAAAACAGCCGCCTCTGCATCAAGAGCATGCAACGCATCCTTCTTCCGCCCCCACGCGTCCAAGCGGGCAAGCACCCTGTTGCCCTCGATTATCTTAGAGAACGAGACGCGCTCGCTCAGCAGGTTAACCGCAACCAACACAAGCACCACAAAGGCAAGCGCCCACTCGGGCAGGGCTGTCGCGTACAGAAAGCCCAGGAAGGCGCCCATGGAGTTCGCGCCCGCGTCCCCTATCATGCCCTGTTCGCCGAGGTCGAAGCGCCAAACCGCCAACAGCGGGCCCAAGCCGACAAGCGCCAGAGCCACAAGGTCAAAGCCTTTGAGCTGAACCACCCCAAAAGCGGCGATGAGACAAAGCGCGAGTGCCAGACCGAGAAGGTATATCTTCTGTGCCCTGCCAGGGCGCAGGTCGAACAGGTTCATCAGGTTGGCGGTCAACGCGATGGCGCAGGTTACGAGCAGTACCCGCGGAATCGATGCGGCGCCGGTGTAGTACAACGAGATGGCCAGGAACAGGCTCAAGAAGCCTATGCCGAGGAACTTGAGGCCACCTGTGGTGAGCCGCCCACGCATGAGCGCCTTGAGGTGACCGCCGAAGCCCCGCGTAAGGTTGCTGCCCGCCCAATCATCAAACAAACCAAAGGCGCACGAGCCCGCAAGCACGGGGAACAGGGGGACGAGATAACGTATCCAGGCCGGTTGATCGATGTGCAGGGTCGCGAGGAGATGCGCGCCCACCCAAAACGAGATGAGCCAGACGAACCAGACGATGCCTAAGCCGTTGTATACCAAGACACCGCGGAAGTTGCGGGTTTTGGGGGCACTGGCTTTAAGTGAGGGTGCTAACATGGCCATTATGACAAAGGGAATGGCCACACAGAAAACAATGGCTGCAAGTACGCCGCTCACCAACGATTCAACCTTTCATCCAGCGGAAAACCACTGGGATATAAGTCTACCAAATCATCCGCCCCAAAACAGGTCACAATCTGGTCACAATCACAGCCTTCTTTTTTGGACACGGGGTGCCTACTGCCGTATCATTGAACGATGCTACGCAACCGCTTCCATCGTCTCTGTCGCCTTCATCGTCTCGCGGTGCCCCTTTTGCTGCTGTTTTGCCTGTTAGCGGCGCAGGCAGCATGGGCGGAACCCGCGTGGGACCGGCTGGCTCCCGGCTTTCGTACGCACGCGCTGCAAAACGACCCTGTGACCAGTGGGCCGGACGCCGGGGGCAACGACGGGCAAAACGCTCCCGCAGGCGAGGGGGAGGGCATCGCGGGTGAGGGCGTTGGCGGCACCGGCGCCACCGGCGGCACCGGCGGCGCGCCAGTCGACGAGACCGTCGGCGACGACACCGCCACACCAACCGCCCCGCCACCAGGCGCAGACGACTCCGGCGAGCAGAGTGTTGAGGACGTCCCAAGCCCCGAGGTCATCCAGCCAATCGACACAGAGCAGAAGGCGCCGGTCGCCCTCCTGTACGTACCGAACCTCACCTGGGAATATCTCAGTGGCGCAACCACGGGACAACCCGCGCAACTCCTTGAGGGCGCCGCCCTCGGCAACCTGAGCGCCCCCAAGAGCTGGGCCAACGACGCCCTGCTGGAAGACAGCGGCATCGGGCGCTATGCGCTTCCCGATCTGCCCGCGCTCCCCGCTACCGCCGCCATCATCAACAAGTTCATCGAGGAGGAGCTGCCCGAGGGTTGCGTCGTGATCATCGTCACCGCGCCGGCACTCAACGGAGGGGAGATCTCCCGCGAGCTCACCCCTGTCATCGTCATCGGAGGAGGGCTCTCGGGCTACCTGACCTCGGACTCCACCCATCGCACGGGCCTGATAACCGCACAGGACCTCATGTTGATGAAACAGCACCTCAACGGGGACCCCTCCGCCACCTCCTATTCCGAGGCGACCGTCAAAAGCACCGCCACCGAGGACAGCACGATAACGCGCATCGGGCAACTGCGCCACGACGCGAGGACCGCAAGCAGCGTGCTTGCGACCAAAAGCCCCGTGAGCTTCGCGTTCTTAACGCTTGTCTTTGTCACCTTCGCGCTTTCCATCCTCGTGCTCGTCTTGGGGCAGCAGGAGACAACCGGCTCGCGCGGCGTACTTATCCCGGCGATCCGCGTCTTGTGGCTCATCGTGCTGGCCTTTCCGCCGGCGACCTTCCTCATGTTCTCCGTGCTGCCCGCCGCGCCCACACCTGCCGACCTCGTCATCGCCAACGTCGTCTGGCTGGGCGCCATATCACTCGCGGCGCTGCTCGTGGGCTGGCGCACCAAGTGGGTCAACTCGCTCATCGCCCTGTTCAGCCTTGTCATACTCATCATCATCTGTGGGCAGGTCTTTGGCGGGCCGCTCAACTCGGCCGGCTATCTCACCTACGACGTCACGGAGGGCTCGCGGTACTACGGTATGGGTAACGAGCAGGGCGCGCTGTTCTTCGGCTCGTGGATTACCCTCTCCGGCCTGCTCATCAATCGTTTCCCGCAGGCGCGCGCCATTCCCGCCTTTAAGAAGTGGGGCTACCCGCTCGGCTCTCTGGTGCTACTGTTCATCGCGACCAGCCCCTGGTTCGGCGCGAGCTTTGGGCCGCTTGTCTGGGGCTTTATCGGATGCTTCTTCAGCTGGTGGCTGTTCAACGGCTGGCGGCTGCGGTGGTGGCTTGTGGCAAGCGTGCTGGGCGGCGCCTTTGCCCTGGCCTTCGGCGTGCTCTACGCGGACATCGCGCTCAACCCGGCTTCACATATGAGTCAGGTCGTCCCCTCGATGCACGAGGGATTTGTCGCGCTCATCGTGCGCATCGTCACGGACGTCTGGAGCTACTCGTTCAGCCTCATATACGAATATGTGCCTGCCGTGGTAATCGTGTTCCTCGTGTTTGTGTTCATCCTGCTCGTGGTGCTGCGCGTGCTGCAACCGGGGACCTACCGCGAGTTCTGGCAGCGCAACACGGCCTTCCGCGCGACCTACTCCATCTGCTTCATACTCGCCGCCATCACCTTTGTGCTGGAGGACTCGGGGGTATTCACGCCGGCAGTGCTGCTCATCTATCCCATCGCCTGCTTTGTGTGGCTCATCTGCGACCTGCACAGCTGGCACCTGCGCATCCTCGCGCAGGGCGCCGCGGACACGCCCATCACGCTGCGCGAGTTGCAGCAACGAGCCCTCGGACTGCTGCCCCACGGCGACGCGGAGAAGGAGGCGCTCGAGACAACAGCCAAGCTGGAGGCAGTCGCGATTGAGGCCGAGCCGGAGTTGGCCGCGATTGAGGCGGTTGTTGAGAGTGATGGGGATGTTGAGGATGTTGAGGACGACCTCGTCGACGCTTCTCCGGCGCGCGGAAAGCACCGGCGGGGGGCGCACGCGCGGATACCCGAGAGCATACTCATAGACCAGACAGACGAATCGCTTGCCGAATCGGCGGGCGAATCGACGGATGAGCCGACGGATGCATCGGCGGATGAATTGCCCGACGAACAACCCGATGAGTCGACAGACGAGTCGGCGGACGAGCAACTCAGCGAGCACACCGACGAGCACACCGACGAGTCGGCAGATGGGCAGCCCGACGAGCAAGCCGACGAGTCGGCATCTTCTCGCCCCTCCGTGGGGCGCTCAACGGCAACCATGTCTGCCGCGACCCTGCTCTCACGCATCACCGGCTTCGCCCGCACCTGGGCCATGGCCTTCGCCCTGGGCGACACGGTGCTTACCTCAGCCTATACCATCGCCAACAACATCCCCAACATGCTCTACGAGCTGTTTGCGGGTGGCGTGCTCACCACGGCCTTTATCCCCATCTACCTCATGCAGCTCGAGAGGCGCGGCAAGGCCGAAGGCTCGTCCTTTGCGTCCAACCTCCTGAGTATCAGCGCCATCATCTTAGGCATAATCGCCCTGCTTGCAACCATCTTCGCCCCCCAGGTCGTATTCACACAGAGCTTCCTCAAGTCGGAGAACTTCGACATCCAAAACGCCATATTCTTCTTCCGCTTCTTTGCCATTCAGATAGTATTCTATGGTGTGGGCGCCATCATCAGCGGGCTGCTCAACGCGCATCGCAGTTTCCTGTGGCCGGCGTTGGGGCCGGTGTTCAACAACATCGTCGTCTTCATCACCCTCATCGGTTACCGCTTTATCGCGCGCATCGACCCCAACTTCGCGATGATCTGGCTCGCCGTCGGCACAACGCTTGGCGTGGTGGCGATGTTCATCGTGCAGATACCCGCGCTGCGGGAGCTCAAGATACCCCTGCGCTTCCACGTCAACCTCAAGGACCCCGCCCTCAAAGAGGCGCTCAAGATGGCGCTGCCGGCGACGCTGTTCATCGTCATGAACCTCATCGCCACCAGCGTGATGAACGCTGTTGCCCTCAACGCCACCCCCAAAGGCCCGGCTACCATGCTGTTCGCGTGGCTGTGGTATCAGCTGCCCTACGGGGTGATTGCCGTCGCGCTTTCCACCGCCCTGCTCACAGAACTCAGCAAGGCGTCGGCCGCCGAGGACTGGGGCGCCTTCCGCTCCAACGTGCGGCTTGGCCTGCGCAGCACCGTCTTTCTCATCATCCCGCTCGCCGCCATCATCTTTGTGATGTCCAACCAGCTTGCGGGCCTGTACCACGCCGGCGAGTTCACCGCCGAGGGCGTGCTCAACGTGGCGCGGGTTGTTGCCGCCTGGTGCGTGGCGCTGCCGTTCTATGCGTGCTACATGTTCATCTACCGGATATTCAGCTCGATGCGTGAGCTTAACCGCTTCATCGCCATAGACGCCGTTGGGCGCGTGCTGCAAGTGGTGCTGTACGGCTTCTTCGCCACGGGCTTTGGCCTGTTCGACGGGCTGGGGCTCATCGGCATCCCGCTGGCCGACGCCTGCGTCTACGCCCTGCTCTGCTGCGTGATGCTCTTTGTGCTCCGCAAACGCATCGGCACCTTCGGGCTCACGGGCATAGTCCTCGACGGCATGAAGATCCTGGGGGCCGCCATCATAGCCATCGCCGTCCCCTTTACCTTCTTCTACGGACAATACGAGCAGAACATCCTCATCTCGCTCGGCACGATCGCGCTGTGCGGCAGCTTTGCCCTTGTTGCCTTCTACGCGTTGTGCCGCCTGTTTAGGATTCCCGAGACGGACATGGTACGCACGCTCGCCTCACGCGTAAAAGGTCTGCTGCAAAAAAGGAGGTCCTGATGAAGACCCTCAAGGTTGCCGCCCTTATCCCCGCCTTTAACGAGGCCGACACCATCGCCGCAACCGTTGCGGCCGTACGGGGACTTGAGGGTGTTGAGCGCGTGCTCGTCATCGACGACGGCTCAACGGACGAGACCGCCGCCATCGCCCGCCAAGCGGGCGCCGAACTGCTACGTCTCGAGCGCAACGGCGGCAAAGGAACCGCCCTCCAACGAGGTGTTGAGGAGCTCAAGCGGGCTGGGACAGAGGGGGACGGGGCAACTGTCCCATTTGCGACAGTGCTCTCTGTTTCAACCGAAAATGTTTTGACAAATGGGACAGTTGCCCCGTCCCCCTCTGTCCCAGTTGCCCCACCGTCCATCCTCTCGCATCCCGACATCGTGCTTCTGCTCGACGGCGACCTCGGCGACAGCGCCCGTGAGGCGCAGGCCCTGCTGGCGCCCGTTGCTGAGGGCCTGGCGGACATGACGGTCGGCATACTGCCCAAACCCCCCGGCAGCGGCGGCTTCGGCGTGGTGCTCAACCTCGCGCGCAGCGCCATCCGCGACTGGGGCGGCGGCTACGACGCGCAGGCCCCTCTCAGCGGCCAACGCGCACTCAGCTGGGAGTGTCTCCAAGCGGTGCTGCCCTTTGCCGAGGGTTACGGCGTTGAGGTCGCCCTCACCATCCGCGCCCTGCAACAGAATTATCGTGTGTTTGAGCTTATGGTAGACATGCGCCACCGCGCCACCGGTCGCGACCTGGCCGGCTTCCTGCACCGCACCCGTCAATACCTCGACGTCCGCCGCACCATTCAACGCCTCGCAAAGTAGAGGTCGCTACCCCTTGCGGGCTTTGCGGCGAGAGCGGGAGCGGTCGTACCAGAGGAGGAGGTAGGCGAGACCCATGAAGAATACCGTCATCCCCACCACGTAGACGAATACCAAGGCCCCCGACTCGTCGTAGTTGATGAAGAAGTAGGGAAAGCGCGGGGCCGGGCCGCCGTCTTTTGCCAGGACCTCATAGGTGACCCCCGAGAAGCCGAGGATGGTCGCCTGCGCAAAGTACGCGAGGGGGATCAGGGCGAAGAACCAGGGGTCCTGCTTCTTGAGCTTGCCGGGGGCGGCAAAGAAGAAGAAGTCAAAGAGCATCAGCAGCGCGGAGATCATATGGATCTGGAGGTTAAGGTAGGAGAACAAAAAGCCCGGGTCCCCAAAAGTCGGCGCGAGCAAAAGCCAGAATCCGAGCATGGTTACGGTGATAGCAAGCGCTACGATGGCGGTCAGGCGCTCAAAATAGCTCGACGGGCCCGTTGTGCCCTCACGCCGGATGCCGATGGCGGTCTTCGCTATCAGGACGCCGAACATGATGACAACCAATACGTTGCTCTCCGTTGTGTAGAACAGGAGCATCTCGCCATTAAACGTCCCCTTGAACACGCCCGTGGTGTCCAACACACCGATGAGGCAGAGGATAAAGGCTATCGAGCGATATACCAGCGCGAATATTCGATTGTTCCGTAAAGCCCCAAACATCTCAGACACACTTCCCTTCTCAGCTCTTTGCGCCCTCCAGTCGGATGAGGACGGGGGTGCCGGTGAGGAGACCAGTCGCCTCGATGCCCTCAAGCGTCGCGCGGACAGCGGACTCCTTTGCGGCGTGTGTTACGTAGATGAGTTCAGCGGTACCGTCCTGCGCGCCGCGTTGCACCATCGAGAAGATGGAGACGCCCTGCTCGGCAAAGACCTGGGCGGTGGCGGCCAGCACACCGGAACGGTCGGGGACCGGCAGGCGCAGATAGTAGCTCGTCTCAAGCTCCAGGATGGGCTTGATAGGCAGGTTCTCGGTGTCCCAGATGGGCTGCGTTATCGACTCGCGGTAGGCCAGATGCCGCCCCACCTCGATAAGGTCGCCCAGCACAGAAGACGCCGCCGCACCCGCGCCGGCTCCCTCGCCGAAGAACATCGTCTCCCCCACCGCGTCGCCCACCACATAGATGGCGTTAAAGACGCCCTGGACCGAGGAAAGCGGGTGCTCAAGCGGCAGCATGGCGGGGTGCACGCGGATGTCTATCCCCTCGCCGGTGCGCTTGGCGATGGCGAGCAACTTGATGGCGTAGCCCATCTCGCGGGCGTAGTTAAGATCGATGGGCGAAAGGCTCGAGATGCCTTCGGTGGATACCTGCTCGATACTCACGTCGGTGTTAAACGCGATGGTCGCGAGGATGGCTATCTTGGCGGCCGCGTCGTGACCCTCGACGTCGGCCGTGGGGTCGGCCTCGGCAAAGCCTTTGGCCTGCGCCTCAGCAAGCGCTGCGCCGTACTCCAGCGCATCGTCGTTCATGCGAGTGAGCATGTAGTTGGTTGTGCCGTTGACGATGCCCACCACCGACAGTATGCGGTTGCCCGCAAGCGTATGGCGCAGCGGGCCGATGATGGGGATGCCGCCGCCAACCGACGCCTCAAAGGCTATCTCTGCGCCTCTGTCGCGTGCAAGCAGCATAAGCTCACGCCCATAGGCCGCGATGAGCGCCTTGTTGGCCGTGACCACCGACTTGCCTTTCTCCAGAGCCGCGACCACAAAATCACGCGCATGGGTAACGCCGCCAACCAACTCGATGACAACGTCAACATCCGGGTGGTTGACGACGTCGTAGCCATCGGTGGAGAAGATGTCCATGAGGCCGAGTCTCTCCGCCTCGGCGCTCCCGCGCGAGGCAACCGCCACAAGATTGAGGTCGATGTCCTGGTCGCGCACAAAATCGTCATGGTGCTCCTGCAGGATGCGGACAACGCCGCCGCCTACCGTCCCCAGGCCGATCAGCCCTACATTGATGGTCTTCATCGGTGTCCTTCCTTAAACCGTGTGTCGTGCGCTTTGCGAGCGTGCGCTGCACGCGACACGCTCACTCAACGTCACAACGCATCAGATCCTCATAGCTTTCACGCCTCACCACGAGACGCGCGGCGCCGTCCCGCACGAAAACAACGCCGGGACGCACCTGTTTATTGTAGTTACTCGCCATACTCTGGCAATAGGCGCCGGTCGCGAACATGCACAGCACGTCGCCGTCCTCAGCACTTTGCAGCGGCGTGTTAACCGCAATCACATCCCCACTCTCACAATGCTTGCCGGCAATGGTCACCACGGTGTCACGCGGATGCGCGGCCTTGTTCGCGATAACCGGCTCGTAGTGCGCGCCGTACAGCGCGGTGCGGATGTTGTCTGTCATGCCGCCGTCTACGGCCACATAGGTGCGCACGCCGGGGATGTGCTTGATGGTGCCCACGGTATA
>JAITEK010000038.1 GCA_031282085.1 Coriobacteriales bacterium | reverse complement strand
CGCACGATGAGCGCGCTGTGGATGTTCGGCGGCATATCCGCGTATTCGATGAGCGCGCCGTCCACGCGCATACGTATCTTGCTCACGTTGTCGAAGGGCTCGATGTGCAGGTCGGAGGCTCCGCTGCTGTAGGAGCGCAGCATGAGGCTGTTGAGCAGGTTCACCACCGGCGTGCTGTCGTCGCCCACTTCCACGGTGTTGATCTGCTCGATCTCGGGCATCAGCGAGGAGTAGACGCTATCCGCCCTGCTCACGGCCTCGCGCGCCTCAACCTCGCTGTAGTAGTGGGCAATGGCGGTGTTGATGGATTCCGCGTCGCCTATCATCAGGCGCAGCTGCTTTTGCGTCGCCCGCTGGATGTCCTCGATGGCGTAGAGGTTGATGGGGTCGTTGATGACCACATCCAGCATGTCGCCGTCCTCGGCGACGGCAATGGCGGTGTCGCGCTCGGCCATGGAGCGGGGTATCTGCGCGACGGCGTTTGTGTCGACGCGCAAAGTCTCAACCTTTACCTTGGGCAGCCCAAGCTTGTGGGACAGCGCGAGCAGCACCTCCTCCTCGGTCACAAAACCGAGGTCGATAACGGCCTGGCCAAGACGGATGTTGTTGTACTTCTGGTATTCGAGCGCCCGTTCAAGCTGCTCGTCGTTGATGTAGCCGTACTCCTTGAGAAGGTCGCCTATGCGTATCTGTCTCATTTCCGCCATGTCTTGTTACCTTCCGCTATGCTGTCGGGTCAGCTGGCGTTTGTGCCAGTCGCGGTTAACTCACCGCCGACAAAGACGTAGAGCTTAATCTGCATGATGATAGTACCACCTTCTGGCTCCTCCACCTCGGCAGTCCCTGTTTTTGCCGTGCTGAGGGATACTTCCTCCGGCGACTTGTAGGAGTAAGAGACGATTTCCATGGCGGTGATGCTCCGTGCGCTCTCGAGGAAGGAGAACATCTGGTACATCCAGCCCGTTGCCTCGACGTTTACCGTGTAGCAGTAAATCAGCGAGCCCTCGGGCGCCTCGCCCTCGGTGCTGCTCTCGTCAGTGAGCCCGCCAGCGTCCTCGGCCGCGGCGGCCAGGTTGCCGCTTCGGCTGCCTTCCGCTTCGTCCTCGGCGCCCTCAGCTCCGGCCTCGCCCTCGGCGCCCTCGGCACCGGCTCCAGCCTCGCCCTCAGCGCCCTCAGCTCCGGCTCCGGCCTCGCCCTCGGCACCTTCAGCCTTCGCCTCGTCCCCTTCGTCCTCCTCAACGGGAACCGGGCGGGGTACGAGGGTCTGCGCGGCCGAGTAGCCCGGCACAACCTCAAGCTGGAGCGTGCTCATGGTGAGAAGCACCGGCTCAAGGTCGTTTGCGAGCAGCATGTTCGTTACGGTTCTGTCGATGGTCTCGGGGTCCATAAAGGGGTAGTAAAACCGCCGATAGTTCTCAAAGTCCAATACTGCGGCGTCGTAGGCCTCCTGGTATTCCGCCGTGCGGTCGGGCTCGATGTGCACCTCGCTTTTTTGCTGTTGCAGGGCGCTTACCTCGGCCTCAAGCTCGCTTATCTGGTTGAGGGCGGGCAGTACGACGAGAAAGACCACTACGGCCACCACCGCGATGACGGCAAGCGCCGCCAGCATGATGCGCTCGCGCAGGCTCAACTTGTCAAAGGCCTTTTTAAGCGCGCTCGGCTCTTTGGGCGTCGCGGTTTTGGCGCGCCCGGGTTTGAGCGGCTGTACCGCGGGCTGCCCGGCTTGTTCCGTGGGAGGGATCAGGTTAAGGAAGAACATCAGCCCTCACCCCCTTCCTGCACCTCGTCGGTCTCCAACGGAGGCAGAGCGGGGGCTGGCCCGGTGAGCTTGCAGGTGATCTCGTAGCGGTACTCGGTCACCTCGATGGTGGGGATGGTGGTCACATCGGTGGTGGCGTTGATTACCGGCTCCCCATCCTCGGTGCGGACGCCCTTTACGTATCCCTGGTATTGGATGTCGGAGAAATAGTTGCTCTCACGCAGGCCCTGGACAAAATACGGTATGTGGCGCACGGATGGCGAGGTCGCCGAGAAGCTCAGGACGCCGGTCCGTCGGTCGTAGCGGTAGTCGGCGAGCTCTATGTTGTCGCCAGCGAGCTCAAAGATGAAGTCGAAGTGCTCCTCGTACAGGTCGGGGTAACTCGAGAGGCTGTAAAGCGTGTCCTTGACCATGCCGGCGAGCCCTTGCATCTCGATGGCCTGCGCCTTAAGCTCCTCAGCCTTATTCTGGGCTTCGTTAAGACGTGCGCTTTCCAGATACTGCTGGAGGCTGGTGCGCTCGGCGGAGAGCAGGGTGGTGGTCGAGGTATACCAGGTGACGCCCAGCGCGATAAAGACGCCCAGCACCAGGAACACGACAACCGGCACAGCCACCGCAAGCGGGCTTACCCGCGCGGTCTTCTGCGCCATCGCGTCGAGGAGGTTGATGTCCTTTTTGTACCCGGCCACAGACCCCCCTATTTCCGCATCATCGCACCGAGGTTATAGAGGTACTTTGAGCTGATGAAGGATGCCTGCTCAAAGTGCGCCTTGCCCGTCAGTGAGATTTGTTCGTCGAGAGAAAGCGTGAACAGGGGTATCTCCAAAAACCGCGTTGCCTCCGCAAACGACGGCATGGCGTCGCTGGGCACGCCGAGAACATGAATGGCGTCGATGGAGATATTCCTGCGTTGGGACCGTTGGAACTGCACCATGGAGGAGATGTTGCTGATGATCTCGCGGCCTCGCTCTTCGGTGCCGGGTGGGTTGAGGAGGCGGTATTTCTGAGAGATGCGGTAGAAGCCCTGCTCAAACAGGGTGATGCCCAGGGTCACGTCGTCTACGTGCACCAGGATGCAGCTGTCCGATTGCAGCTGGGGCGCAAAATGCGCGAATTTGGACAGGGCGTTGCTGCCCACGTCGATGCGTTTGAGCTTAAAGCCGACCGCGGTGAATACGTCGATGTAGTTTTGCAGCAGCACCTTGCCGGCGGCGATGCCCAAGACCTCAAGGCCGCCTTCGGTGGGGTTGGGTCTGAGAACGGTGAAGTCAAAGATGTCATCACCACTCCCGCTTATCTCGCCGAAGTCCTGCTGCACAAAGGGGAGCAGCTTGTTCTCTCTCACGCGGGGCAGCGTCATGATCTTTGTGCGGATATTGTTGCTCTCCAGCACGAGGATAGCGTCTTGGTTGTAGGGCCCAAACTGCTGCATGACCTCCTGCAAGAAGCGCGTCATCGCGTCTTTGTCGGTGATAACGCCGTTTATCATCGCCTGCCCGGGCAGCGGGATGATGCGAAACTCCTCAATCGTCGCTTTTTGCCCGCTTATGTTGCCAGAGAGCAAGAGCAATTGGGTGGGGGTGCAGTACAGCGAGATACTCATCACAGACCACCCTCCGCACCGATGTTGGTGTAGAGCTGGAAGATCGGCATGAGCACCGAGATGATGACGAAGGCGACGATGACGGCCATGAACACGATGAGCACCGGCTCTATGAGCGTCACGAGGCTCTGCGTAGCCATCTCGGAGTCGTATTCGTACTGGTCGGCAACCGACTCGAGCATGTTCTCGAGGTTGCCGCTCTCCTCACCGATGAGGACGGTGGAGCGCAGCTTCATCTCAAACCCGTCAACGGTGGCGAGTGCCTGAGAAAGCGTGCGCCCGTTGCCGAGCGCCTCGATGACGCCGTCGAACTGCGCCGCGATGTAGGTATTGCCGATGGTGGTGCGTGCGATGGTGAGCGCCTGTATCATCGAGATACCGCTCACGTACAGCGAGGAGAGGGTGCGGGCAAAGCGCGCCGTGTAGATGATGCGCAGCAGCATCCCTATGCGGGGTAGTCTGAGTTTGAAGTGGTCGTAAGCCTTGCGTGGCCCCGGTTGGCGCAGCAGCGTGACAATACCTGCGACGGCGGCGACAACCCCGATGAGCAGCCACACCCCCCACGCGATGAGGAAGTCCGAGATACCCATGACGATCTTGGTGGGCAACGGCAGCTCCATGCTCTCAAACAGGCCCATGAACTGCGGCAACACAAAGGTGAAGATGATGAGCACCACGCCGATGATGAGCACCACGAGGATGATGGGGTAGACCATCGCCTGCTTGACCTTTGCGTTGAGGCGATGCTCCTTGTCGTAGGTGACGGCCATCTTCTGGCAGGTTGCGTCGAGTTTGCCGGTGTTCTCGCCGGCGCGGATCATGTTCACGAGCAACTCGGGGAAGGCGCGTCCGCGGTTGGCCATCGCCTCGGAGAGCGTGGCGCCGCGTTGCAGGTCGAGGATCACGTCGTCATATATCTTCTTGATGTGAGGTTTGAGGTTGCGCTGGGCAAGGATGTTCATGGCGCGGATGAGCATGATGCCGGCCGAGAGCATGGCGCCCAACTGGCGACAGAAATCGGCAACCTCGTCGGTCTTGAGCTTGCGCGTCTCCTGTTTTGGCTTGCTGGTGCTCCACTTGGTGAGGAACAGGTTCTGCTGTTTGAGGGTAGCCGCAAGTGCATCGACGGTCGCGGCCTCGACGCTGCCAGTGTGCTTAGAGCCATCAAGAGTTACGGCACTATACTTGTAAAGCGGCATGCCCTGCCCTGCCTTGTTCGTTTATGTTACAGTTACAGGCCCTGTTGCCCCTGTTGACGCGCACAACAGGCACGCAAAACACAACCAACGAGTGGCAACGGGGTAATCATACCACTAAATAGATTAAGTGGGGAACAAGTTTTGATTTTTCTTTAGCAAATTGCCCGCCTCTTCTGGTGTTCTTCTGGTGTCCCACCTTCTTTTGTCGTTCCCGGGCTTGCCTGGGAATCTTTGGCTGTGCAAGCGCCATCTTCATGCCGAGAGCGCGTAGCGCGACGCACGAATCCGCTCTGTGCGTAGTCGTCCGGTGCTTTACAATGGAGGGACTATGGATGTTCCTCCTACAGACCAAAGTTCTCAGCGCGTGGGGCGCAAGGCGCCGCGCAAGGTGTCTGTTGTGCTGCGGACGCTGTACTTCTATTGGCAGGCCACGCGGCCGCAGGGGGCGATGTTTGCGCTCTCGGTGCTTGCGACGCTCGGCTTTGTGTTCTTCCTCTCCTTCGGCAACCCGTACGTGGTGGCGCTCATCATCGACAAAGTCACCACCACAACGGTTGCGCCCAGCGAGGTATTCGAGGTCTTTGGCCCATACATCCTGCTGCTCATCGGCGTTAACGTGCTGGGGCAAGTGAGCAGTAAGCTTCAGGACTACAGCGTGTGGAAGCTCGAGATTCGCGCCAACTATCTGCTGGCAACGCGCGCCTTCGACACGCTCTCCAACCAATCCATGACCTTCCACTCCAACCGCTTCGGCGGCTCGCTTGTGAGCCAGACGCAGAAGTTCATGAGCGGCTACGCCATGCTGATGGAAAACCTCATCTACGCCGTTATCCCCGTTGTCATGACGGCTGTGTTCACGGTGATGATGCTGGTGGGGACGGTGCCGCTGTACGTGGGCATTCTTGTGGCGCTGCTCATTATCTACGTTACGGTGGCCTACCTCATGTATAAGCGGGTGCTGCCGCTCAACAGCACGGCGGCCGCGGCGCAAAACGCGCTTTCCGGCGAGCTGTCCGACAGCATCACGAACATCCAGGCGGTCAAGACCTACGGGCGCGAGGCCTATGAGCGGGGGCTGTTTGACGCCGCCAACCGCGACGTGGTGCGCGCCGACTCGATCCGCATGCGGGCTTCTACCGTGCGCGGGGCGGTGACCAGCGCAATCATCGTTGTCATCATGATGCTCGTGGTCGTCTTCATCACGGGAGGCAACGCGTGGTTCGGCATCAGCGCGGGCACTTTGGTGATGATGTTCTCCTACACCTACGCGCTTACGATGCAGTTCAACCGTATCAACCTGATGTTCCAGCAGATCAACCGCGGGTTTGGCGACGCGCATGATATGACCTTGGTGCTTGATGAGCCGACGCTGGTGGCCGACGTGCCCGATGCTGCCGAGCTTGCGGTCACGCGTGGTGAGATAGCCTGTGAGGACCTCACCTTCTGGTATGCGGACGCCGAGGAGGAGAGCAAGGTGTTCCGCGACTTCTCGCTTTTTATACCCGCGGGGCAGCGGCTTGGCCTGGTGGGACGCTCCGGCTCTGGCAAGACGACGCTCACAACGCTGCTGCTGCGTCTCTCCAACCTCCAGGGAGGGCGTATCCTCATCGACGGGCAGGACATCGCACAGGTCTCGCAGGTGAGCCTGCGTCAGCAGATCGCCTACGTGCCGCAGGAGCCGCTGCTGTTCCATCGCACGGTGCGTGAGAACATCGCCTACGGTTGCCCGGCGGCCACCGAGGAGCAGATACGCGAGGCGGCGCTTAAAGCGAACGCGCTTGAGTTCATCGAGCAGTTGCCCCACGGGTTTGAGACGATAACTGGCGAGCGCGGCGTAAAACTCTCCGGCGGGCAGCGTCAACGCGTCGCCATCGCCCGAGCCATCCTCGCCGACCGGCCCATCCTCGTGCTCGATGAGGCGACCTCGGCTCTCGACTCCGAGAGCGAGCGGCTCATACAGGAGGCGCTGCGCAACCTCATGGAGGGGCGCACATCCATCGTGGTGGCGCACCGGCTGAGCACCATCGCCAGTCTCGACCGCATCATCGTGCTGCATGAGGGCCGCGTCGTTGAGGACGGTACGCACGCCGAGCTGGTAGCGGCCGGCGGCGAATACGCCTACCTCTGGAGCCGCCAAACCGGCGCCTACCTCACCGACGAGTGAGCATACGTAATCGTGTGTCGCACGCTACGCGTGCGTTCTATGCGTCGCCCGCTATCGCGCGCGACTGGACTTAAGGGATAAACCCAGAATGACGGGCATAAAACCGTCCGTCATTCCGGCTTTATGCCGGAATCCAACCGGGTGCGATAGCGCCCGGACTCACCGAACACCGCGGGGACCGAGCGCCCGGAAAACGCACTGCGTTTTCAGCGAGGTCGGGTGGGAGCTTGCGACCACCCACGGGCAGGGCGAAGCGTCCTCGTGACACCGTGCAACACGACGCATGACTGCGACGCAAAAGGCGTTTGTGGGGTATACTTTTCATAGTGTTCGGAGTCGAAAGGAACAACAGTGCCAACTAGCTTTAATACCCAAGCAGAAATGACGGAGATTACGATACGGTCGGGCATTGCCAAGGCGCGCATGCCGCTGCTCAAGATACTGCTTCTGGGCATCCTGGCAGGTATCTTCCTCGCCCTGGGCGCGCACGCCTCCTCGGTTGCGGCTCACGGCATCGGCAACGTCGGGCTGTTGCGTCTGGTCACCGGCTGCGTGTTCCCTATCGGACTCATCCTCATTGTCATCGTGGGCGGCGAGCTGTTTACGGGCAACTGCCTCATGGTTGAGGGACTGGCCGCCCGGCATTATGGCTTTGGCCGCTGGCTGCGCAACCTCATCCCCGTCTTTATCGGCAACTTCATTGGCTCGCTGATAGTAGTTATCCTGTTGGTGCTTGCTAACGCCTTCAACTACGGCGACGGCGCACTCGGCGCCTACGCTATCAAGGTCGCGCTTGCCAAGACCAACCTGCCCTTCCTGGTGGCGCTTGGCTCCGGCATACTGTGTAACATACTCGTCTGCGTGGGCGTTATCGGAGCTGCTGCCGCGCAGGACATCAGTGGCAAGGTGATTATCATCTGGCTCCCCATCATGGCCTTTGTGCTTGCGGGTTTTGAGCACTGTATCGCGAATATGTACTACATCCTGGCCGGAATGTTTGCTACCCTCAATCCTGCCTACGCAAGCAAGGCGCAGGAGTTGTACGGTATCACCAACGACCAGCTCGCCTCGCTTGATCTTCTGGCCTTGGGGAACAACCTGCTGCCCGTGACCATTGGCAACGTCATCGGCGGCGTTCTCGTTGGCCTTATCTGCTACGCCGCGTTTAAGAGCCGGCGGCTCAACCCGGTAAAGTAAGCCGCGTCCACAAGATATGAAGCACGCCAGGGAAAGGGTCAATCTCACATTACCAGGGGTAATTGCGACCATTGTACTGGGTGTGCTGCTCATAATCTATGGCGTTATAGCGTATTACTTCACGTCCCACTTTGGCTTTAATACCTCAATCGACAGCCTCAACTGCGCGTTTAAGACCGTTGATGAAGTCGAGGTGCTCATTGCTCGGCACGTCGACAGCTACGAGATGGCCATCGAGGGACGGGAGGGGTTGAGCAAGACCGTTGCGGCCAAGGACGTTGGGTTAGAGTACGTGCCGGATGGGCAGGTTGCGGCGTTGCTGGCCGCCCAGAACCCGCTTGCGTGGGCAGAGCGTTTGTTCCGCCCACCCGGCGAACAGACAACCCACGCCAGCGTAAAGCTCGACGACCAGGCGTTTAAGGCGCTGATGAAGAAGCTCGACCTGTTCAACGAGAAGAAGATGAAGCCGCCCGTTGACGCTCAACCTCTTTTTGAGGGGTCGGCGTATCGCGTCGCACCTGAGGAGTTGGGCACCACTCTGGATGAGGAGCGCACCACCAAGCTCATCAACGAGGCCATTCGCACGCTTGTCCCCGTGCTCGACCTCGATGAGACCGGTTGTTATGTGGCGCCGAAGGTGTTCTCCAACAACCCCGACCTCATCGAAGCGGTGAAGACGTACAACACCTACGTTCCTTTTTCCATCACCTATACCTTTGGCGATGAGACAGAGATCCTCGACGCGACTGTTGCGATAGAGTGGGTTGAGTTTGACGCCGACGGCAACGGCGCCGTCAGCGAGGATGCGTTGATTGCCTGGGTGCGGGATTTTGGCGCGCGGCACGACACGGTAGGGGATGAGCGGGCCTTTAAGGCTGCCGACGGTGAGGACGTGACCGTTGGCGGGGGCACCTATGGTTGGGAAGTCGATGAGGAGGCTGAGATCGACGCGATCAAGGCGGCGATTGAGAGCCGCGTTGGCGAGACGCGTGAGCCGCATTACGTCCAACGCGCCGAGAAACACGCCTTGCCCGGGCAGCCCGACTGGGGCAACACCTATGTTGAGCTGGACTTGACGGACCAGCATATGTACTACTTCGTGGACGGGGAAATCGAGTTTGAGACCGACGTGGTGACCGGCGCTCCCTGGGGTGGGCGCGCGACGCCTGCCGGCGTGTTCTACATCCTCGAGAAGCTCAGCCCCACCATCCTCAAAGGCGAACGGCTCCCCAACGGCAAACGTGAGTATGAGACGCCGGTGAAGTATTGGATGCGCATAACCTGGGGAGGGGTCGGTTTTCATGACGCGACTTGGCAGCCGTGGTTCGGCGGCAATCGCTATACCTACGCCGGCTCGCATGGTTGCATCAATATGGCCTATTCAGACGCTCAGACTCTGTACGGGATCCTGGAGCTGGGAACCCCGGTGATCAGTCATTACTAGGAGAGAAGAACAACAACACATGAAGAACGCATCACGAATCCCCTCGTTTTCCCGTCGCGACTTTTTTGTGGGAGCTGCCGCTGCCGCAACGGCGTTTGGCGGCCTGTCGCTGCTCGGCGGTTGTGGGTTGCTCCTGCCGCGTCCGGATGCTTCCGAGGAGGAAGACAGCGTTGCAACGCTTGGCAAAAACGGCGGGACCCTTATCGTCGCGAGCCACTGGCCCTACAGCTTTGATCCATTCTACCTGCAAGAACTCGCTGGCGCTCAGATAGCTCAGTGCCTGCTCGACCCCTTGGTGCGCTACGATTATCAGGCCCAGAAACTTGTTCCGGCCGCCGCGGAAAGTTGGCAGGTGAACGAGGAGGGGACCGTGTTCACCTTCAACCTTGCTCCGCACGCACGCTTCCACAACGGTGAGCCGGTGACGGCAGCCGATTTTAAGTTCAGCTGGGAGCGGCTGCTCAAGCCCGACCCCGACGGGGCATTCTCGGACAACGCCCCTCTGCTCAGCATGGTCCAGGGCGCCAACGAGCTGCGTGAAGGCGAGGCCGAGGAGGCCGTCGGCATCCGGGTTGTTGACGAGACGACCCTGGAGGTCACGCTCACCGGGGCCTTTCACGAGTTCCCCTACGTGCTCACGTACCCGGCATTCGCACCGCTATGCGCCAAGAGCATGGGGAGCGATTTCTTCGCCTTTGCGCGGGAGCCTCTGGGCAGCGGGCCCTTTAAGATGGCGTTCGACTTGGAGCAGATGGTCGACATCCTCCGGTTGGCGCGTTTTAACGACTACCAGGGCACACCGGCTCTTTTGGAGGCCGTTGAATTCTGGTTCTTCTCCTCGGACATGAAGCTCCCTGAGTCGACCAGCAACGACGGTGAGGAGGAAGCTACCCTGTGGGAGGCGGCGTATCGCCCCGGCCGAAGGAACGGCCCAGCCGTAACAGGGAGCAGCCCGGCAAGCTCATTTACGCTGGCAGGCGGCGCGGTGAGTCCGCGCAAGGTCGATGACAAGAGCTTTCGGACCTATGAGGAGAAGGCTTATGAGAGGTTTTTGTCCGGGGAGGTTGATGTTGCCCCGGTGCCTGTTTGGGAGCTGGAGGACGCCCGTGCGCGTTTCGGCGAGTCGCAGGATGGCTACACCGCGGCGCCCGGCGCTCAGACCCTCACGGGCGGGGAGGCTTGCACGCAGTTTTTGGTGCTCAACCTTGTGGCCGAGCCGCTCTCAAATCCCAAGGTCCGCGAGGCTCTCAGCTATGCCATCGACCGCGAGGCCCTCTGCGAGAAACTGTTCCTGAGCGCCAATCTGCCGGCGACCGGCATCATCCCTCCCGGTGTTGAGGGGTTTCGGGATGGCGCCTGGCCCGCCGCGACCTATGACCTTGCCAAGGCGCGGCAGATACTCAGCGACGCCGGGTATCCCGAGGGCAAGGAGCTTGCCCCTCTCACGCTGGTTGTTTGGGACATTGAGAGCGAGCGAGCACTCTTTAAGCGGATTGCCGCGGATCTACGCGCCGCGGGCTTTGTGGTGCGGGTGAAGACGGTCCTCTCCGATGAGGAGTACCAAGAGGCGCTCAAGGAGAATGCCGGTATCGCGACCAGCGGTTGGATTGCTGACTTTCCTCTCATGGAGAACATCCTCAACCCGCTTTTTGCGAGTTCTGGCAGTTTTAACCAGTTTGAGTATTCCCGGGCCGAGGTTGACGAAGGCATCACGGCGGCCCGGGCGATTGCAGGCGAGCGAGAGCGCACGCAGGCGTTTCAGGCGGTTGACGACCTCATCGCTGCTGATATGCCGGTCGTCCCGCTCTACTATACGCGACTCGCCCTTGTCTGCTCGGACCGCACAAACGACTTCACCGCCGCCCCCGACGGCACAACCAACCTCACCAAACCCTGGCTCAGCTGGTAGCGCAGCGCGCTGCGCCACGAGAACGCCACGAGGACGCTACGCGTCCCGCGATGTTCAGTAAGTCCGGTCGCTACCGCGCCCGGTTGGACCCTGGGATAAACCCAGGGTGACGTGCAAAAATGTCCGTCATTCTGGGCTTGTCCCAGAATCCAGTCGCGAACGGTAGTGAGCGACGCATAGAAAGCGCGCAGCGCGCCACACGCTTAAATGGCGGTCCAGCCGCCGTCTATCCAGAGGATCTGGCCGGTGGTGTAGCTTGAGGCGTCCGAGGCGAAGTAGATGATAGCGCCGTTAAGCTCGCCGGGCTTACCGGGACGGCCCATCGGACAGCTCAACTCTATGAGCTTGAGGAAGTTCTCATCCTCAATAACATCGTTGGTCATCTCAGAGGGGAAGTACGCCGGGCCGATAGCGTTAACGGTGATGCCGTAGGGCGCCCACTCGTTGGCGAGGTCCTTGGTGAGCATCAGCACGCCACCCTTGGAGGCGCAGTAACCGGAGATAGCAAGCCCGCGCATGGAGACGGTTGAGTGGATGGAGCCGAGGTTGATGATCTTGCCGTACTTCTGCTCCTTCATCACCTTGCCCACCTCGCGCGCGACGTAGTATACGGCGTTGAGGTTGGTGTCGATAACGGCCTTCCAGTCCTCGTCGGACTGCTCTTCGGCGGGTGCGACGCGGGCGGTACCGGCGTTGTTGACGAGGATGTCGATGCGACCGAAGTGTGCTTTGATGGCGGCAACGGTCTCCTTTATCTTCTCAACATCGAGCACGTCACAGGGCAGCGCGAGGACATCGACGCCAAACTCGTCCTCAATCTCCCTCTTGGTTGCCTCAAGACGCTCAACGCGCCGTGCGATGATGGCGATGTTGGCTCCCTGGCTGGCCAGCGCCTTTGCGAACTGGACCCCCAACCCAGAGGACGCCCCCGTTACCAATGCAACCTTGCCGCTCAAATCGAATAAACCTTTGCTCATGGTAGTGCCTCCCAGCTTTTGACGGACGAATATATTGCGTACCATACTGCGTACTCCTGAGGGAGCATCAACGCCGCGGCGTACCCGGTAGCGTGTCACCTACGGTAATCCGCAGGAGTTAATCTCCGCTTCCTTCGGAGTGCTCCATGCTACGGAGAGCAAAAGCCCTTGTCAAGCGCAAAATCCCCAGCGGTGATCCGCTGGCTGTTAAGCCATAGCAGGGGCTTGAGGCGTCAAACAATTTTTTGCCCAGGTTGTTGTGGGCTTGAGGGTATGAGCCTTATCACCAAACCATCCCTGATGCTTATCTCGATGCCTTTGTCAAAGCGAGCGTTTTGAAAGATCTGTATAGATTTTGCGACGCCGCTGTCCTCAAATTGCCGCCGCTATGCCAAAAGTAGGGTGTCGCCTACCTCGTCGCTGCCGCTTTCACGCTCAAAGCGGGTGAGAAGCTCGGTTACCGTGAGCTGCTGTTTCTCCTGCCCTTGGATGTCGAGGATGATCTCACCCTCGTTCATCATGATGAGGCGCTCACCGTAGGCTATGGCGTCGCGCATATTGTGCGTGATCATCATGCTTGTGAGCTTCTGCTCTCTGATCAGACGGGCGGAAAGCTCCAATACCTTGGCGGCGGTCTTGGGGTCAAGTGCTGCCGTATGCTCGTCGAGCAGCAGTATCTTTGGGCGTTGCAGGGTAGCCATCAGCAGGGTCAGCGCCTGGCGTTGGCCTCCGCTGAGCAGGCCTACCTTGG
>JAITEK010000024.1 GCA_031282085.1 Coriobacteriales bacterium | reverse complement strand
TCCTCCATGCCACCGTAATAGTCGAGGGACTCTGCGGAGGGGCAGCCGTTCTGCTCGTCCCATTTGAACTCCCGATAGGTCATGGTCAGCGCCAGCTGGAAGTCCTCACGGTCCAGCTTATCGGTGCCCTCGCTGAACACGGGGATGTCGGGGTCCTTTGTGAACACCCATTCGGTTATCTTGTCGTGCTCGTTGCGCAGATCCCTGGTTCCCATACCGCGCATCGTGTTACAGCGTTGCAGGGTCATCACCTTCGCCGCACGTTTGTAGAGCTCGGCGGTGCTTATCTGCTCTCCCGTGACGGCCGTGTAGAACTTCGCCTCAAGGTCGAGGTCTCCGCGATAATCGCGCGCCTTGGTGGGGCTCATCGTCATCGGCCAGACCCAGTTGCAAAGCGTGAGGCTGTCGTGCAGCACGTCAGTGATTATCGCCCACCAGGCAAAACGCGCCTTGGCCTCATTCATGGGCGTATAGAACTTGGGCTTATCCACCGCCCCCGGCCCCCAGAGCTCGGCGCCGATGGCCTCTTTTATCTCCTGGGGCAGGCCGCAGCCTTGCAGGTTCACAGCCGAGTGGATCATGTCGTCACGGTTGAACATCATGTTGCAGACCCCACCGACCTGTCCGTAGCACTCGATAGCGTGATGCACCGGCCAGCCGCGGTAGTTGATGAGGTGCGAATGGGAGTCGTCAAACCACTTCTGGTCGTTCCAGCGAACGCACCAGTCATAGGGGCCCCAGGCCAGATGCGCGAACTCCGAGTCGTTTTGCGCGAGCTTCCGGAACATGTCGACGATGACGCTGGGATCCTTCTCGGCAAAACGCTCCACCTTAAGCTCCGCGAACTCCTCAGGAGGGAGGTTCTTCTCAAAGACCCCCTTGGTGATGCAATGCGCGATGTCCGCATACAGCTGGCCATAGTTGCACCACAGGCCGAGGTCGTCTATCAGCGTACCGGTGAGCGTGTCCCAGAGGATTCCTTCCTCCGGCTCGAACTTGATGCCCATATCCCTGACTATGCGGGTGGCCGGATTATTCGCCACGCAGGTGTTGCCGGCGGTCGCAAAGCCGCCGATCTCCCCCGTCCGCTCGACGTACAGATCGCTGTGACAGTGTATGGGACAGGAATGACAGCCGCCCATCTTGACGGTGTACTTCTCAGCCGCGGGGCCGAGATCGAAGGTGGACTTCATACAGCGGTAGCCCACGGTATTCAGCTCGCCGGGCTTGGGCTCGCCGGTCTCGACGGGGCCTCCCTCGGCAGCGCCCCAGTAAAGCCCTTTGCGCGCGGTCCAACGCGTAGCCTCGTCATAATACTCGGCCCAGCTCTGCTGGGTAGAGGGCACGGCGTGATTGTTGTTGGAGCCGATTATCTCGCGGAGCATGTAGTCGGAGAGCTCCTCCAAGGCCTGCGGGTCGGCGACGTTCACGGGTTTGCTACCCCGAACCACCAGGGCCTTGAGCTTCTTGGAGCCAAGGACTGCGCCTGTTCCCGCCCCGGCCGAATGGTTGCGGGAGCTGATGATGCACGAGTAGGGCAGCAGGTTCTCGCCCGCCGGCCCGATCGCGGCGACGCAGGCGTCTGTTCCCTCGAGCCGCGTCAGCGTCTCAGTGGTCGCGCGCGTGCCAAGGCCCCAGACCATGCTGGCGTCTTTTATCGTCACCTCGTCATCGTTGATATTGATGTAGACCGGGACCTCCGACTTCCCCTCGATGATAACCGCGTCGTGTCCGGAGCGCTTGATGAGCGCGCCTATCATGCCGCCACAGTGCGCGTCCACCACGAGGTAGTCTTTTGAGAAGGTCGAGAGGCTGCCGATGGTGGTGCGCCCCGCGAGTGGCACGCCCGAGGCCGTAAGCGGGCCCACGGCGAATACCACTTTGTTGGCCTCGTCAAAGGGCTTGGTCCCGGCCGGTACCTCGTCATACATGATCTTGTTGGCGATACCCATACCGCCGATGTAGCCTTTGTAGGGTTCGGTTGGCTCGGTGGTGATGGCCCCCGTCGTCAGGTTGACGCGCAGGATCCTCCCCGCCCATCCAAATGATCTGTCTCCAGCCATTGCTATTCTCCAAATCTCTCAAGTCCGTGTTGTCTGAGACTCTCGTATTGGAGGAATGACGCAGGGCTATTCTCGGCGCGCGGGCGCAGCTTCCTTACCCTCTTTAGGGGTAATCCGCAGCCGAATCGCAAAGGTTCTCCAAATATCCAGAAACAGGGTAACGCCCCCGGCGGCCCCTTGGCATACTTCAGGCAGTTGTCTGAGACCGTATGGTGATTGGCGGTTCCTGTCCGAAAGGAGTATCGGGCCTTTGGCGCGACAAGACGCCTCGGGCCAACCAGCTTGCAGGAGGAGTAATCACGATGTCTGAGAATATGAAGAAAGACCCGCCGGAAGAAGCTGTTGAGGTCTTCGCGCTCACAGAGGAGACCAGCAGCAAGGAGGCGCCCGACGGCGGCGGCGGCAGCAGCGGCGCCCTGCCGAAAGGCGCGGGCAAGCCCGTCTCCCGACGCACCGTGTTGGCCCTGGCGGGTTGCGGCATCGCGGGCCTGGTGGCCGGCGGAGCGCTGGCCAGTTGGGGCATCACCAGCACCGCCATCGCAGCCGGGCGCGTCATGTTGCGCACCACGCCGCAGAAGCTCATCGTCACCGACCGTGCCAAGTGCTCGGGCTGCCAGCGTTGCGAGATGAGTTGCACCATCAAAAACGACAAGAAGACCGCGCAGCACATCGCACGCGTGCAGGTTTGGCGCAATTACAACTACGGTCACGGCGTCGATACGCCGGATGGCATCTTTGGCGCCATCGAGTACACGATAGAGACCTGCAAGCAGTGCGCAGAGCCCTGGTGCCTCAACAATTGTCCGGTACACGCCATCTACGAAAGCCCGGAAAGCGGGGCGCGCATGGTAGACCCCACGCGCTGTATCGGCTGCGGCATGTGCCACGCGGCCTGCCCCTGGAATATGCCGACCATTGACCCCGAGACTGGCAAGTCGACAAAGTGCATCTCCTGTGGTCGCTGCGCCCAACAGTGCCCCAACGGCGCCATCACCTTCATCGATTGGGCCGACATCTCCACAAAGGTGCTTGAGACCGGCACCGTCTCCACCGCCTCTCTCATAGAGCACCGATGACAGAGAGGGGTTTGTCATGTTGAAGAATATCTCGAGGCGGGGCTTTGTAACAGGAGGCGTCGGGGTGGCTGCAGCGGCCACAGCGGGCTATCTGGGCCTTGGCTTCCTAACCAGAGTGAACTCAGAGAAAGAGGGCGCGACGGACGGCGCCGCCGCAAGTCTCTGCAATGCCTGTCCTCATCAATGCGGGTATATCGGCCACACTCATTACGGGCGACTCGCCCAACAGATAGCTCTGCCGGCACATCCGGCCGCGGCGGGGAGGCTCTGTGCCAAGGGCTACGGCTATTCCCAGATAGCCTATTCGCCCAACCGCCTCACCGACCCACTGAAGCGTAACGCCAACGGCGATTTTGCGCCTATCAGCTGGAAGCAGGCCCTCACTGAGATAGCGGAACGACTCGGCGAGATAGACCCGCGGTCCCTGGCTCTGGTACACAGCTTTGCCCCTACCGGGGCCTGGTACGGGCGGCGCTTCCTGGAGGCGCTGGGTTGCGCCAACTGCTACGCCGACGCCGCGGCGGTAGACCTCTCGTTCGCCAGCGGGACCAGGCAGGCCCTCGGTACGGAGCAGTACGAGGCAGATACAGCCAACGCGAAGCTCACCGTGCTCATCGGTGCGAACCCTGCGGAGGATTCCTTCCCCCGTATGCTGCAGGAGCTGCTGGCCTCACGCCAGAAAGGGGGTCGCGTGGTGGTTATTGGCCCGCGGTGCGACCGCTCGACCGTGCTGGCTGACGAGTGGGTACCGCTTAACCCCGGCACCGAGCTGGCCTTTGTCCTGGCGCTGGCAAACGTACTGGTTACCGGCCACCACTACGACGCCGGCTTTATCGAGCGATGGACCACGGGCTTTGAGGACTGGGAGCGGACTTTGCGCTCGTATGGCCCCGCGTGGGCAGAGCGGATATGCGGCATACCCGCCGCGACTATCGCTCGCCTTGCAGCAGAGCTCGCCGCCGCGATGCCCGCTGCTGCCGTGATAGGCGGTTGGCCCAAACGCGCCGGCCATGCCTACGCGAATGCGGGTGAGACCGCACGCGCCCTCTGCCTGCTCAACACCCTGCTCGGCAACTGGAATCAGAAGGGCGGGCTGCTGCTCTGCGAGCCACTGGAGTTCGGCGCGCTGGACACAGAGCTGATCCCTCCGATCCCCCACCCCAGCACGCGGCGGCTGGGCGACGCCGAGTACCCCTTGGTCGCCCCGACCTCGGGCTCGGTCGCCCACATGGTGCGGGCTGCCGACGAGGGGACACTTGCAGGCGCGTTGTTCTATGAGAGTGACCCGGCGGCGAGCTGCACCAACACCGCCTTTGTCAAAGCCGCGCTGAGAAAGCTCTCGCTTGTGGTTGCCATCGACGTCCAGATGACCGAGACCGCCCTCCTCGCGGATTATGTGCTCCCCGAGACCAGCTATCTTGAGCGTTTTGAGATACCCACGCTCATAAACGGCAAGGCGCCGAGTGTGGCTGTGAGCACGCCGGTCATCGAGCAACGGCATCCCGGCACCAGGACGGCCGACGGCATCTTCACTGAGTTGGCGTCTCTGTGCGGCGTCGGGCAGTATTTTGACTTCACCGTTGAGGAGCTTGCATCCGCACAGGCAGACTCCCTGGGGCTCTCGCTAGCCGCGCTGAAGCGTGAGGGAATCGTCTACCTGAACACCACCGGCTTCTCGTACGGGAAGCTGCCCAAGCTCCAAACGCCCAGCGGCAAGATTCCATTCACAAGCGACGCGTGCAAAGCTGCCGGTTACGGCGCCTCTCCCGCCTGGGTTGAGCCAGAACCCGCATCCGAGCCATCCGCTGACGAGGAACAGCTGCTCCTCGTCAGCGGCGAGGGTGCCGTCTCGAACCTCCGGACCAACGATATTGAGGACCTGGGGGAGATCACCCGGCATTACAACCTGGCGCGCGCCCACATCAACAGCGCAGTTGCCACACGTCTGGGCGTCGCCGACGGCGACGAGGTAGAGGTTGTTGGCGCCGGCGTCGTGGGGCGTGTGCGCGCCAAGGTGAGTCAGGCCATCCATCCCACGGCGCTCTACCTGCCGAGCGGCTACGGCTGCACCTCTCCCTCACTCAAGGTCGCCCAGGGTGTGGGGCTGAACCCCTTGGATTTTGTGCCCTTCAGGATAGAGCCGGGATACGGCGCCGCGCTGACGCAAGGGGCGCCCGTTACGGTGAGAAAGGTGGGTGCGTGATGACGCGCTACGGAATGCTTATAGACACAACCCGCTGCGTCGGCTGCTTTGCCTGCCGGGTCGCCTGTCAGCGCCAGAACTCCCTTGAGCCAGAGCAGGGCTTTGTGCGCTTCGAGGAGCGCGAGCACGGCACGTATCCGCTGGTCAGCCTTGAGAATGTGCCGCTGCAATGTATGCACTGTGCGGACGCTCCCTGCGTTGCGGTGTGCCCCACGGGGGCCTCTTTCAGGGGTGATGGCGGCATTGTAGGCGTTGACCCCGGGCGGTGCATCGGCTGCAAATACTGCATGGCGGCCTGCCCCTATCGGGTGCGCTCCTTTAACGAGACGAGCGGCACCGTGGATAAGTGCCGGTTCTGCGCCGTCCAGACCCTAAGCGGCGCCGCGACCTGCACCTGCGTGGACGCCTGTCTCACCAACGCACGTATCTTTGGCGATCTGGACGACCCGGATAGCGAGCTTTCCCGGGCGATTATCGAGCGCAACGCCCTGCCCATCGCCGGCGACCTTACGCAGGTCTCCGTCTTCTATGTGAGGTGAATGACATGGAGTTTGAACCTATCTGGGGCGCCATCATCGCCTGGTACCTGTTCCTGGCTGGCGTCGGCGGCGGCGCGTACGTCTTTGCCGCCCTGCTCGGTTGGCTGTTCCCCACGCTTAAGAAGATGCGTCGTTACGCGCTGATCATGGTGCCGGTGGTGGTAATCGTGGGCCTGCTCCTCCTGATAGTAGACGCCGAAGGGGGGCTTAAGAACCCGCTGCGCTTTGTGCTGCTGCTCACTAACTTCGGCTCAGTCATGACCTGGGGCGTCGTCTTTTTGTCGGGCTTTGTGCTCATCGCGCTCATCGCGCTTCTGCTCGACCTCAAGGGGCGCCCCCTGCCTCGGTGGCTCGACGTGCTCGGCGTTGTCCTTGCCCTCAGCGTGGCGCTGTATACCGGCGCCTTGCTCGGGGTTGCAAAGACCTTTCCGCTGTGGAACACGGCGCTATTGCCCATCCTCTTCCTCGTCTCGGCGCTCTCCGCGGGCGGTGCGGCCATACTGCTCGCGGGGGCGCTTTTTGCGCCCGAGGAGCTCGCGCAGATAAAGAGCCTGAAGAAAGCCCACTACGTGCTACCCCTCATCGAGTTGGTGCTGCTGGCCTCGCTGCTGTTCATAACCTTCCACAACAGCACCGCGGGCGCCGCCTCGGTCCTGAGCCTTGTCTGCGGGCGTTATGCCCTCGCGTTCTGGGTGGGTCTGGTGGGACTGGGGCTTGTGCTCCACGTGCTTGTGGAGACCAAGCTACTGTTCTTCTCCAGCGAAGCGGTTGAGGAAAGTGCGACGGCCCGCTACCTTGGCGTTGCCACAGGCGCGTTCGTGCTCGTCGGCGGCTTTTTGCTGCGCCTGCTCATCGTAGTGGCAGCCCTGCCGCTGAGTATCGTGGCGTGAGAGGATCGCAGCAACGCATGACCGACTGTGTCACGAGAGCGGCTGCGCCGCTCCGCGGGGTGTAATGAATCCGGCGGCTACCGCCGCCGGGTGGATTCTGGGATAAACCCAGAATGACGTGATTTTTTCTCGTCATTCCGGCTTTATGCCGGAATCCAACCGGGCGCGATAGCGACCGGACTTACT
>JAITEK010000013.1 GCA_031282085.1 Coriobacteriales bacterium | reverse complement strand
CCCTGCATGCGCGCGCGCCGGATGAGGATGTCTTGCAGCGTATTGTTGAGGGCGTGCCCCATATGAAGCATACCCGTTACATTGGGCGGCGGGATAACCACCGTATAGGGTGATTTGAGCGCGTCGGCAAAGCCGCCCGCGTCACGACCAAAATAGCCGCCCTCAACCCAACGGGCGAACAGCGGGCCTTCTATCTCGGTCGGGTTGTAATTCTTGGGCAGTTCAGGTTGTTGAGGCAAGGCGCAACTCCTCCTTGTAATGGGCCGTTCGATTCAGACGATAAACAGGGATTCCTGCCACTATGTGCGCAGATAATGGTACCACAGTGCGCCCGCCTACGTCCGTCATCCCGGGCGCCCGTGTGTCGCGCGCTACGCACGCTCTTAGAACGTCGCCCGCTATCGCGTGCGACTGGACTCTGGGATAAACCCAGAGTGACGGGCGGGGATGACAGGCGCACAAAACCGCCCGTCATTCCGGCTTTATGCCGGAATCTAACCGGGCGCGATAGCGACCGGATTTACTAAACATCGCGGGCGCGCAGCGCCTCGTGACACTGTCGTGTGTCGCGCTTTGCGCTCTCTACGCGTCGCTCGCTGTCGCTCGCGACTGGATTCTGGGATAAACCCAGAATGACGGGCGGGGATGACGGGCGCGCAAAACCGCCCATCATTCCGGCTTTATGCCGGAATCCAACCGGGCGCGATAGCAACCGGACTTACAATACATCGCGGGCGCGCAGCGCCTCGTGACACGACCGCGTCGCGCGCTACTCCACGCGGTAGCGTTTGCGCAATTCGGTTAGTTCTTGTTGTAGCTCGGCGATGTGACGGAACAGCTCGTCGCGCTCCTCGGCTGCCGACTCGGGGAGGCGGCGCAGGCGCGCGTTTCCGTTGCGAATGGCCTGCTTAAGCTGCCCCTCCCTGATGGTGAACATGAGCATGCCCGCCATCCGGTTCGGCGGCACGCCCTCAAACTGGGACAAGCGCACGCCTGAGAGCAACTCCGCTGCCTGCGGCACACGGGCCGTCAGACGGGAGAGCAACTCATCGGGCGGGATGAACGTATGCGGAGCACCGGAAGCGGCAGAGTCGCCCGCTTGAGCACCGGCAGCCCCCTCGGCCTCAGCCCCTCCGGCCTTGGCCCCAGCCACCTCTCCCCCAACACCAGGCGCGTCCAACTCAAGCAGCGCCTGCGCCAAAGTCCCATGGCGCTCGTCGCCCCAGGTTATGCGCCCAAAAGCCTCACGCAGCCGCGCGCGCACTCCCGGATGCTCGATAAAGAGAAAGAGCAGCTCGCGCTCAAAGGCAACGGTCTTATCGAGAACAGGGTCGGCAGCCTCAAGCGGGAGCGGCTGCTCGGCCGCCGCCCCAGCACCACTACCGGCGCCACCCCCACCCCCAACCTCGGCACTCGCCGCCCGATACGTCGGCAGCGGCTTGGCCTTCTCCAACGCGGCGGCCACCACGGGATAATCAACCGCAAACACATCGGCCAGATAGTTGAGGTAGTCTGCGGCAAGCAGCGTACCCTTCACGGGCACCAGCAGAGGCACCACGTCGTCAAGCGCGTGGGCGCGCTGCTCGGGCCGGGTAAGGTCCCAGGTCGCAAGCCGTCGGTCGAGGGCAAAACGCAGCAGCGGAACAGCACTGTCGAGCACCTCCCGCATCGCCTCGGCGCCCTGCTTCTCGCAAAAGTCGGCCGGGTCGAGCCCCGCCGGCAGCATCGCGACAAACAGATCGGCCTTGCGCCCCACCTCAGGCGAGGCCGCCACGCCGATGAGCTCCGCCGCCCGGTCAGCCGCACGCTGCCCCGCCTCATCCCCATCAAAAAGCAGCACCACGCGCGGGGTAAAGCGCGCGAGCAGCTTGAGATGTTGAGGGGTAAGCGCGGTGCCGAGCGTGGCCACGGTGTTGGCAAAACCCGCTGCGTGCATGGCGATAACGTCGGTATAGCCCTCCACCACAACGGCCGAGCCGCCCGCGGTTATCCGCGCCTTTGCCCGGTCGATGGCATAGAGGTTGTCGCGCTTATGGAACAGCGGCGTGTCGGAACTGTTGAGGTATTTCGGCTCGCCCGTGCCGATAACGCGCCCGCCAAAGGCGATAGTGCGCCCCTGCAGGTCGGAGATGGGAAAGATGATCCGGTTGAAGAAGCGGTCGCGCAGGCTGCGCTGGGCTCCTTCCGAGAGAAGCGCGACATTGGCCTCGATGAGCTCCTCGCGCGTAAAGCCCTTCTGCTGGAGGTGTCGCACGAGTTGCGCGCTGCCGGGGGCAAAGCCGAGCCGCCACTCGCGAGCGACAGCTCCGCCCATGCTCCGCTTGGCCAGATAACCGCGCGCCGCATCGGGCCCGGCGCCCTTTACGCGCATGAGTTGCTGGTGGTAGAAGGTGGCCGTCTCCTCGCAGACAGCCAGCAGGCGCGCTTTCCTGCCGCGGGGCGCGTCGTCGCCCTCTCCCGAGATCTCGATGTTGGCGCGCTGTGCGAGCGTCCGCACGGCATCGGGAAAATCAACATTCTCCGTCTTCATGAGGAACTTGAACACATCGCCGCCCTCACCGCAGCCGAAGCAATGATAAAACTGCGAAGCCGGGTCGACCTTAAAAGAGGGCGTTTTCTCGTTGTGGAAGGGACAGCAGCCCCAAAACTCCCGTCCCCGCTGCTTGAGGACTATGCGCTCGCCGATAAACGCAACGATGTCGGTAGCGTCACGAACCCGTCGTATGTCGTCCTCGTTAATCATTGCCTAATAATACCGCATATTCGTGGTATCCTTGTGGGCGACACCATTTCGCGTGTCCACATATCATAAAAGGGCTGACGGTATGTTTCAAAAACTCAAGAATTTTCTCGCTTCCCATCTCCTGAGCGAATACGTGCCTCCCGAGGGACGCTTGCTCAATATGACGGTCGTAGTATGTCTGTGCGGCGCCCTGTTCGGGTTTGTCTCAACCGCCCTGCAGGCATCCTCGATCATCTCCGTTGCATCCACCCTTGTGCTGGTTGTGCTCCTGCTCGCCCTGCTCATCATCTGCAACTGGAAGCGCATCTACCGGCTGGGTAGCTTCATCGTCGTTGCCGCAACTTGCTTTTTTGTCTTTCCCTTTATCTTCTTCTCAGCAGGTGGGCTGAACAGCGGTATGCCGATCTACTTCCTCCTCGGCGTGGTGATGATCGCGGTTCTGCTCAGTGGTTGGCTCTACTACGTCGCGCTGGGGTTCTACCTGGTCATCTGCATCACCTGCTTCAGCCTGGCCTACTTCTACCCGACGCTGGTCACCCCTATCGCCAACGACTTCCTCATCTACAGCGACATCGGCACCTCGTTCGTCGGCGCCGGGTTGCTTGTGTCGCTGGTCCTCAAATACCAGGACCACCAGACCACGCGCGCGCGCAAGGCAGCCGAGACCGAGCTACAGCGTGCCGAACAGGCATCGCGCGCCAAAGGCGACTTCCTCTCGAACATGAGCCACGAGATACGCACGCCTATGAACGCCATCATCGGCATGACCACGATAGGGCAGCGCACCTCGGATTCCGCGGTAAAAGACCGGTGCCTCGCGCAGATACACGACGCGTCGAACCACCTGCTCGGCATCATCAACGACATCCTCGACATGTCGAAGATCGAGGCAAACAAGCTCACCTTGGCAAAACTGCCCTTTGACCTGCGCAAAGTCATAGGGATGGTGACCACGGTCATCGGGTTTCGCGCGGCCGAGGCCCAGCAACACATCGAGGCCACCATCGACGAACGCATACCTCCGCTGCTCATCGGCGACGACCAACGCCTGGCGCAGGTCATAACCAACCTGCTGTCCAACGCCATAAAATTCTCGCCCGAGCAGGCAATCATCAACCTCGACGTAAAGCTGCTTGAGAACGACGGTAGCGTCTGCACGGTGCAGATAGACGTGCGCGACACCGGCATCGGCATCAGCGAGGAGCAGATGGCGCGCCTGTTCCACTCGTTTGAGCAGGCAGAAAGCGGCATCTCGCGCACCTACGGCGGCACGGGGCTGGGGCTTGCCATCTCCAAACGCATCATTGAGGCGATGGAGGGTAAGATCTGGGTTGAGTCTGAGCTGGGTACAGGGTCGACCTTCTCGTTTGAGGTGCGGATGCCCATTGCTGAGGTAGGGGCCGAGGCGGTTGATGAGCATGACCTGCTGCATGACAACGGCGTACTGGGAGACGCAGCAAGCGGGCTGGTGGGAGCGACAGGCGCAACGGGTTTGGGTACCGGGGGTCCAACCGAGGGCAGCGCAGGCAACGCGGACGCCTTTGGGCGGGTAGACGATGATGACTTCTCCGCCTACCACATTCTTCTCGCCGAGGACAACGAGATCAACCGGGACATAGTTATCGCCCTGCTTGAGCCGACCAGGGTCAACATCGACGTGGCGATCAATGGCGTCAAGGCCGTTGAGCGCTTCAGCGCCGACCCCGCACGCTACGACCTCATCCTCATGGACATACAGATGCCCGAGATGGACGGCTACACGGCAACACAGCAGATACGCGCGCTCGACATACCACAGGCAGACACGGTGCCCATCATCGCCATGACGGCAAACGTATTCCGTGAGGATGTTGACCATGCGCTGGATGCCGGCATGAACGCCCACATCGGCAAACCCATCGACTACGACGAGCTCCTCCGCCTCCTGAGACGCTACCTCCTCCCCCGCTGATGTCCGGTGCCACGAGGACGGCTGCGCCGTCCCGCGGTGTTTAGTAGGTCCGGTCGCTATCGCGCCCGGTTGGATTCTGGCATAAAGCCAGAATGACGGGCAGGCGGGGACGGGGAGAGCGTCCGTCATTCCGGGTTTATCCCGGAATCCAGTCGCGAGCGATAGCGAGCGACGCATAGAGAGCGTGCGCAGCGTGCGACACACGACACAAAAGTAACGACCCCCTGCTTTTCGCTCGGTGCAGGGGGTCGTTCCTTTGTGCTCTGCCGCCCTACCGCTTGGGGGCAGTGAATCGATTCTACTCAACTACACGAAAACGCCGCTCATAAGGAGTGTGGGAACCAGACCGATACCCACGAGTACCACCAACACGATCATAAGGGTCCTCATGCTCAACCGCTCCAAAGCCGCAACGCCTCGTTTGATTGCTTCCATCACAGTACCTTTCTCCGCAACACTTCGTCTATCTTTCCTGTCTGCGGTGCTACAGCTTTGCTCTCTCCGACCGTCTCTCCCTGGTGCAAGCTGTTAGCCCCCCCGCTTGTCTTGCATAAGAATACCCGCCAGCAAGCCGCAGGTAAATACCCGTCCATCGCGGCAAACGGCAGTTGCCGTTTGCCGCGACGAACAGCAAGAAACGCAGGCAACAAAACAGGGCTTAGCGCACAGAAAGCAGGTTCTTGTCGGCTTCCAGAGATTCTACGGCCAGGGCGAGTTGCTCGGCAACGCGGACGGGCGCCGTGCCTCCTGTGCTTGTGCGACGGGCGACCACATTCTCTATCTTGAGCGCCTCGAGCGCCTCCTCGTCAAAGACCGGCGACGCCGTGCGCAACTCCTCAAGCGTAAGCTCCTCGAGGGTGCGCCCGCTTTTCTCCGCCACGAGCACAAGGCGCCCTACCACCTCATGCGCATCGCGGAAGGGCACACCGCGTGCAGCAAGGAAGTCCGCCAGGTCGGTCGCCGCCATAAAGCCGCCCTGCGCACCCGCGCGCATGGCCTCGGCGTTGACCGTCATCGTCGCGAGCATACCCTCAACCGCCACAAGACTCAAGCGGAGTGTGTCGATGGCGTCAAAGGCGCCCTCCTTGTCCTCCTGGAGGTCTTTGTTGTACGCGAGCGGCAGGCCCTTGAGCACCGTGAGCAGCCCCACGAGGTCCCCGATGACCCGCCCGGTCTTGCCGCGCACCAGCTCAGCGAAATCGGGGTTCTTCTTCTGCGGCATGATGGAGGAGCCGGTTGAGAGGGCGTCGCTTAACGTGATGAAGCCGAACTCGTCACTCGACCACAGGATGAGCTCCTCACACAGCCGCGAGAGATGCACCATCGTCACCGTACAGGCGTAGATGAGGTCGAGCAGGAAGTCCCGGTCGCTGACCGCGTCGAGCGAGTTGGGGATGACAGAGGCAAAGCCCAGCTCGGCGGCCGTTTGCGCGCGGTCGAGCGGGTGCCCCGTTCCCGCGAGGGCGGCGGCCCCGAGCGGCGAGCTGTCCGCGGCGTCGCGCGCGGCGAGCATACGCGAGAAGTCCCGCGTGAGCATCCAAGAATAGGCGAGCATATGATGGGCGAACAGTACCGGTTGCGCCTTTTGCAGGTGCGTGTAGCCCGGCATGATGACGGCGGCGTTGTCCTGGGCGAGGCGGATGAGCGTGCCGCGCACGTCAAGCAGCTGCCGCGCAAGAGCCTGGGCCTGTTGCCGCACGTAGAGCCGTGTGTCGGTCGCCACCTGGTCGTTGCGGCTGCGCGCGGTGTGCAGCCGACGCCCGGCGTCGCCAACCAGCTTTGTCAGCGCCCGTTCGATGCTCATATGGATGTCCTCGTCGGCGAGGCTGAACTCAAACTCCCCCGCCTCCAAGGCCGCGGCTATCGTGCCAAGTCCCGCATCGATGGCAGCGGCGTCCTCACTCGATATGATGCCCTGTTTCGCAAGCATATGCGCGTGCGCCCGGGAGCCGGCGATGTCCTGCTCCCACAGCCGCCGGTCAACGGGCAGCGAGGCCCCAAAGGCCTGCAACGCCTCTTCCGGCGCCCCCTCAAACCGCCCGCCCCACAAAGCAACATTCTTCTCGCTCATAGTTGTCACTCCGGCTTCCTGCGTGTTGCGGCTATCTTCAGCGGAAGACCGAAGAGGTTGATGAAACCGGTCGCGTCGGTGTGGTCGTAGTCCGAGGCGCCAAAGGAGGCGATGTCCGCGTCGTGCAGCGAGTACGGGCTCGTAAGGCTCACCGGGGTGACGTTGCCTTTGTAGAGTTTGAGCTTCACCTCGCCGGTCACCGTCTGCTGTGTGCTCTCCACAAAGGCGTCGAGGGCAACGCGCAGCGGCGAGTACCACTGACCGTTGTAGACCAGATCGGCGTAACGCTGCGCCACGATCTGCTTGAAGTGCGCCGTCTCCTTGTCGAGGCACAGGGTCTCCAGCGCGTCGTGGGCGACGTACAGGATGGTCCCGCCGGGCGTCTCGTAGACCCCGCGGCTCTTCATGCCTACCAGGCGGTTCTCCACAAGGTCGATGATGCCGATGCCGTTTGCGCCACCCAGAGCGTTGAGCCGCTCAACGAGCGCGACCCCCTCCAGCCGCTCACCATCAAGCGCCACAGGCACGCCCTTCTCAAAGGACAGCGTCACATACTGCGGCTTATCGGGCGCGGCCTCGGGGCTTACCCCCAGCTCAAGCAGCTTCTCATAATCCGGCTCGTTAGCGGGATCCTCAAGGTCCAGCCCCTCGTGGGAGAGATGCCAGAGGTTGCGGTCCTTGGAGTAGTTGGTCTCCCGCGTTATCTTGAGGGGGATCGCGCGCGCCTCGGCATAGGCGATGGCGTCCTCCCGGCTCTCGATGTCCCACTCGCGCCACGGCGCGATAACGGCCAGCTCCGGCGCGAGCGCCTTGGCGGTCAGTTCAAAGCGCACCTGGTCGTTGCCCTTGCCGGTACAGCCGTGTGCGATGGCGTCCGCGCCCTCCTTGCGGGCGATCTCTACGAGCGCCTTGGCGATGGGCGGCCGCGCAAAACTCGTCCCCAGCAGGTAGGTTTCATAGCGGGCGCCGGCCTTGAGCGTCGGCCAGATAAAGTCGTTCACCAGTTCATCTTTGATGTCGGCGATGTAGAGCTTGCTCGCCCCGGTGGCCAGGGCCTTGGCCTCAAGCCCCTCAAACTCCTCGTCACCCTGTCCCACGTCGGCAGCCATGGCGATGACCTCGCAGTTGTAGTTCTCTTTAAGCCAGGGGATGATGATGGAGGTATCCAGCCCGCCCGAGTAGGCAAGCACTACCTTCTTTATCGCCCGTCCCTGTGAATCTGCTCCCATGATGCTCCTTCCTATCTCAGCCGCAGCTTGTTGACGGTCGCCTCAAACGCCACGGCGTGTTCCTCATCTGCGGCGATAACGAGAATGGTGTCGTCCCCGGCGATGGAGCCAAGGATGGCGGGCATGCTGGCGGCGTCGAGGGCAGCCGCCACGCCCTGGGCCGTGCCTATGGAGGTCTTTACCACCACGAGGTTACCGGTCACCGTTACTTTGTCTACCAGGTCTGAGACCATGCGTTGCAGGTGCAGGTCCTCGCCGAGCATATAGACGCCCTCAGGGAGTTTGCGCAACCCCATATCGGTGATGTCACGCGAGACGGTTGCCTGCGTGCAGACAAAACCGCGCTCCTTCAGCCCCTCTACCAGATCGCGCTGCGTGCGGATATGGCGCGAACGGACGATCTCGCGGATTGCCTCATATCGTTCTTCTCGCTTCTTCATCGTATGTCTCTACCTTTCGTTACGTCTTACGCTATGTTTCCGAGTACCAGCATCAGTAAGGCCTGCTGGGCGTGCAAACGGTTCTCCGCCTCGTCGTAGATGGCGGAGTAGGGCGCGTCCATCACCTCATCGGTGACCTCCTCGCCGCGGTGCGCCGGCAGACAGTGCAGGAAGATCGCCCCCGGCGCGGCAAGATCAAAGGACGCGGCGGAGACGCGATACGGCACAAAAGCGTTCACACGCTCGTCGTGCTCGGCCTCGGCGCCCATCGAGGCCCAGGTATCGGTTATCACCACGTCGGCGCCCTCAAGCGCGGCGGCAGGGTCGGTGCCCACAACGAGCTTGGCCCCGGTCTGCGCGGCAAGCGCCTGAGCCTGTTTTACATACTGCTCCTGGGGCCGGTAGCCGTCGGGTGTGGCGATGTGCACCTCCATGCCGCAAAGCGCTCCGCCCTCAAGATAGGTGTGCGCCATGTTGTTGCCATCGCCCACATAAGCGAGTTTGAGCTTTGAGAGGTCGCCTTTGCGCTCGTACATGGTGAGGAAGTCCGCCAGCCCCTGGCAGGGATGGAAGTCGTCCGTCAGCGCGTTGATCACCGGCACACTCGCCCAGCGCGCGATCTCCTCGATGCGCGCCTGCGCAAAGCTGCGGATGACGATGGCGCTCACAAAGCGCTCCATGACCATCGTCGTGTCCTTGAGGGACTCACCCCGCGAGAACGCCGAGTTGGTGTCGCTCATGACCACGGGGTGCGCCCCGAGACGGGCCGCCGCAAGCTCAAAGGAGACGCGGGTCCTGAGCGAGGGCTTCTCCAGGATGACGCCGATTGCCCGCCCCTGGTAGGGGGCCTGGCGCTGCGCGGCAGCCGCGTCGGCCTTCCACAGGGCCTTGTTCGCCCGCGCGGTGGAGAGCACCGCGTGGAACTCACCGGGCGTAAGGTCGCACAACCGCAGCAGGTCGCGCCCCGCAAAGGGGTTGCCGTTTAGCTCATCGGCGCCAATCGCGCTGTCGAGCTGCACCCAGTCCGGTGTCTGCTCATCTATCATGTTCGCCTCCTTCCTTTCAGTATTGGTCCAATATCGCTTGCAGGCGCTCGATGAGCACATCGACGTCCGCCTGTGTGCACACGAGCGGCGGCAGGAACCGCAGGATGTGATGGCCGATATTGTTGAGTACGAGCCCCGCCTCAAGCCCCGCCTCAACCACAGCCTCGGCTATCGGATCGCGCAGCTCGGC
>JAITEK010000006.1 GCA_031282085.1 Coriobacteriales bacterium | reverse complement strand
AGCTACAGCGATGTCGACGGTGACGGCACGCGCGATGCGCAGGGCTGGGAGTGGTACTACCGCAATCGCCTGGAGAGCAACGCCGACCGCGAGGGCTTTAAGGTGCTCTCCGCCAACCTTGTCGGCGGCGACGGCCCGCAGCGGCCCAACGGCAGCTACACCTATAACTTCCCCGGCGGCGGTGTTATCCTCGGCTCCAACGCCACCTACTACGGCGGCATCGAGGACAGCGCCATGCTCGGCAAGGCCTATGCCGGCTTGTATCCCGATGTGACCCCCAAACTCATCACCGCAACGCCGGGCCTCATCACCAATGGCGTAGCCTTCAGCGCGAATACGGGTAGCACGGTACGCGACCTCGACTTTGCGCCAGAGCTGTATGCCCTGTGGTACAAGGACCTCGCCGACAAGATGAAGGCCGGCGATGACCTCAAGTACACCTACTCTTACGCGGCGGGCACTACCGACGACAGTGCGGGCTATAAGAACTTCCCCGTTGCCGCCGTCGCCAACATGATTGGTGTGTGGGGTGACGCTGCGGCCACCATCGAGGAGATGGATTACTGGGTTGAGGACGCTGCGGCCCAGGGTGTTGACATCCTGCTGTTCCCCGAGACCGTGCTCACCGGCTACGGCTGGGTGGACCCCCAGCTCGATTCCTTTGAGGGTGACGACCGTGCCATGCAGGTCATCACCGCCGAGCTTATCCCCGGCGGCGCGACCACCAAGCATTTTGAGGAGCTTGCCCAAAAGCACGACATGCTCATCGTCATCGGCATGTGTGAGAAGGTCAACGAGAAGCTCTTTGAGCGTGTTGAGAGTGGCACCTATGCTGGGCAGACCGTGGAGAAGATCTACAATTCGGCCGCCATCATGTTCCCCGACGGCAGCGAGACGCTCTCGTACCGCAAGACCCAACGCGCCGGCTCGTCCTCCTCAACAGGTGAGGGGCAATGGTCGGTTACGGGTGACGGCCCGCTGATGTTTGAGACCAAGTGGGGCAAGGTTGGCATCGACATCTGCCGTGACGGGCACTTTTATCCTGAGGAAGGGCGCTACATGGCCGCCAGCGGCTGCAACATCTTCTTCCACATCACGGCCACCACGGGCGGCCCGTGGTATCGCGAGACGCGCATCGGTTCCTACACCGACCGCGACGGCATGGCGGCGATAACGGCCAACCTGCTGGGGCTCGACGGTATGCCGCAGGTGCGCGACATCGTTGTGGACAGCAACGGCGAGCCGGTGCTCAACGCGCAGGGCAACCTCACCTACACCGCCTGGCGTGCGGCTACTGCCAGCGACACCGTGCCCTTTGTCCCCTGGACTCCCGGCGAGAGCGAGGCGGGAACCGTCTACGACCTGGCAGGCTATGCGGCCTATCAGGCGGCGCACCCGACAAATACCAACGACCCGGCAAAGGCGCGGCTGTTCCAGTTCTCCTATGGGCAGTTTAACTCGACGAGCCTCATCCTCACGCCCTACCATGACGCCTCGGGCCGCAAGAGCTTTGACCCCATAACGGGTTACGCCCTCGACCTCAACGGCACCGGGCCGGAGTCCAACGGGTTTGCCGCGCGCGGTACCAGCCCGCACGGCCTTGAGGTTGCAACCATGGACCTGAGCGGCACGGGCTTTAACACCACAAACTTTAACCCCGACCTGTTCTCGCATATGTATGACGAGTTGGCCGTGCTTTACCGCGAAGGCTACGTGAGCATCTACGAAGAGCCTGAGCCTGAGCCCGCGACTGCAACGCTGAGCTTTGCAGGCGCCTCATCGGTGGTTGAGGGCTCTGGCGCCGATTACACCGTGAGCCTCGATGCCATCGAGAACCTCGCAGACCTCTCGGTTACCGTTAAGCCGAGTGCCAATCTTGAGTTCGTTAAGGCTGAGGCCTTAGGTGCAAACACGTCGATCGTTGACAGCTTTGTTAACAATGACGGCAGCGTGACGGCGGTCTTAGGGGCCTTTGAGCAGCCAGGGCTTACGCTTGGTGCCACCGCGCCCGTTCTCAAACTGAGCTTTACGGCAAAGGCTGTTGGCACGGCTGAGGTTACGCTTGCCAGCGCAGATGCGGCGACCTATGTTTACACGGGCAGCACATTTACCGGCACAACCCTCGATGCCAAGGTGGTGCTGCCAACGGGCGGTGCCGAGAAGGCGACAACGGCTATAACGCAGTACGTTGACCCGTATGACTTCAATCGCGACGGGCAGGTCTCACTCGCCGACCTCTCCTATGCCCAGATATACTATCGTGCTTCGGCTGCCACTGGCGGCGACGCATGGGCCGTGGTGCTCGACCGTGGCATCGACGTAAACTCCAGTGGCGAGATAGACGTTGCCGACTTCATCGTCATCGTCAACCATATCTACCCGCATGGCTAGGCATGCTACAGCGGGGGCGTGAGCGCCTATCTCTGGTACGAGCGCCCCCGACTCAACAGCCCCGTCATCTTGCGCCCGCATTGCCCGTCATTCTGGGCTTGTCCCAGAAGCCACGTGAAACGCTCCGCAACCCAGGGTTCGCTCTACAGGGAAGCACCCGCCATCCCTTGCCCTCACCAGGGCTTGTCCTACGGGGAGCACCCGCCTTCCTTGCCCTCACCCTAGGCCCGCTCTACAGGGAAGCATCCGTTATCCCTTGCCCGTCATTCTGGGCTTGTCCCAGAATCCACCGCGCGAAGCGCGACACACCTGCCGCGCGAAGCGCGACACACCTGCCGTGCGCCTACCGCGCACACCGCAACACACGAGACGAGAGGACTATCATGGCAGCAACAGAAGCAACAACAGCAACGACGTTGGTACCAAGGCGCCGGATAACCAGACTTCTGGCCTGTCAGATGTGCGCGATTGCCCTGCTGTTGTGCCTGGGTGCAAGCAGCGCGTATGCGCAGGAGGTACCCGCAGACAGCACCACGGTACGTATTCCCATCGTGCTGCCGGCCGACGCGGCGATAGCTGGCGGCGAGATAGGCTTTACACAGACAGAGGGACTCGAGTACCTGCGTTTCTACCCTGCCACAGGGGTGCAAAATCCCATTAAGGCCACTGTGGGGAGTACCACCTATGTGGGATTCTTCTCCTCCGACAATCGTTATCAGCCTGCCTCCGGTGGGCTGGTGATGGGCGATTTGGAGTTCTCTTACACAGGCGATGGCGCCGAGCAGGTGGTGCTTGAGGAGATACGGCTGCACACCAAGGTGGGCAGCGATGTTAGCACGCAGACCCTTAACCCGCAGACGGTTTATCCTGTGACGCGCGCGAGTAGCAGCTCGGGCGGTGGTGGCAACGGCGGCAACGGCGGCAACGGCGGTTTGGGCACGGGCGGTGGCAGCACGGGCGGCAACAGTGGAGGTGCTGGTACGGGCGGTTCGGGCGGCACGGGCGGAGGCGGCACGGGCGGTGGCTCTAACGGGAACGGTTGGGGAACCGCAGCCGACAACGATGGAGGTGGCGCCGTAGACGAGGACGGTACTGTGCTGGCCGAGGCATCACCCGGCACAAGCTCAGCTCCTGGCGCTACGGGCACCGCCGTCGGCGACGGAACAACCCCTCTGACAGCAACTCCCTCTGCGAACGGCAACTCTCAATCAGTGCTCGTATGGGTCTTGGCCGGAGCACTCCTGATAACCCTGGCTGCCCTCCTGTTCCTCCTCCTCAAACGCCGCAAACCCAACGACCTGGAGGACTAGCAGCCCTCGTGTCATTCTCGCGCGGCGCGTAGCGCGAAACACGACCGTGCAACGAGAGCGCTGCCGCGCTCCGCCACCCACCCGCCACCCCGGACCTGCTCCGGGGCTGTCGGCTACCGCCGCCGGGTGGATTCTGGGACAAGCCCAGCATGACGAACATCGTGTCACGAGGACGGCTGGCGCCGTCCCGCGGTGTATGGTAAGCCCGTCGGCTATCGCCGACGGGTGGATTCTGGGACAAGCCCAGAATGACGAAAAAAAGAGCCCGTCATTCCGGCTTTATGCCGGAATCCAGTCGCGAGCGATAACGAGCGACGCTCAGAGAGCGCGCAGCGCGACACACGACCGTGTCACGAGGATGCTGCGCGTCCCGCAACCCACCCGCCACCCCGGATCCGCTCTGGGGCCGTCGGCTATCGCCGACGGGTGGATTCTGGCATAAAGCCAGAATGACGGGTGAAAGAACGAACTCCCGCCCGCCATTCCGGCTTTATGCCGGAATCCAGTCGCACGCGTTAGCGGGCGACGCATAAAGAGCGCGCAGCGCGACACACGCAATCGCCAATGAGCGCTGCCTGCGTTGCATCCTGCGTTTGACGCAGGGTGCAAGCTCAGATACAATTTGAGGGTTCGTTTTCAAAGCCCCGTGAAACTTTGAGAATGTAACCCCTGAGGCACAGCGCAGGGACGAACACGTCGGTTGTC
>JAITEK010000159.1 GCA_031282085.1 Coriobacteriales bacterium | reverse complement strand
AAGCAGGGCACAACGGTGGAGATCGTCCCCTCCGAACTCGCCCTCTGGATGGAGCGCATCGAGGCAGGGGAGTACCTCATCGCGGACGCCACGGCGCAGGCAGTCGCCGCGCTGGCCGCTCCACCTGAGCCCCTGGTTGGCGGCTCCTTCCTCGAGGTAGGTAGCGGCCGCGGCACCAAGACCGTGCTGCTTCAGCACAATGCCCTGCGCGCTTTTGGCGCTCAGCTGCCCCTGTTTGCGCTCGACCTGCACGCTTTTAAGCAGGGCGTCCTTGAGGAGCGTGCTGAGCGCTATGGGCTCCAGGGCGTTACCCCTGTTGTGGGCGACGCAACGCGGCTCGGTGAGTTGGTTGCCGCCGGCACGCTGCCCGCAAGTTTTGGCGGCGCGCTTATCGACGCGCCCTGCTCCGGCACCGGCACCCTGCGCCGTCACCCCGAGATACGCTGGCGTCTTGCGCCCGAGGAGGCTACGGCCATGGCTGCCCAGGGCCTGGCGATGCTCAGGGCCGTGGCCCCGCACATCGCCCCCGGCGGTTCGCTGACCTACTCCACCTGTAGCGTCCTTGCCGAGGAGAACGAGCGGGTAGTGGAGGCATTCCTCGCCAGCCCCGAAGGCGCGTCCTTTGAGGTGCAGCCCCTCAACACCAGCCCCACTGGGAGCGCCCCCTATCTCCGCACAACACTCACCCCCAACTCCCCCGACGCCCACTTCGCCGCCCGTCTGCTAAAAGAATGACAGAGGGGGACGGGGCAACTGTCCCACTTGGTGAGGTTGCTGCTGCATCGAGAACGTGTCATCAGGTGGGACAGTTGCCCCGTCCCCCTCTGCCTCCCCTCTGCCTGCGAAGTCGCTCCGAGGCGCGGCGGCGTGCTATTATGGTTGTCTCACTATATCCACAGATTTTGTAGCAAAAAGGGAATGATATGCCGAGTTTTACCCCCAAAGGAGTCTGTTCCACCCGCATCGATTTTGAGATTGACGACGAGGGGCTGGTGCACAATGTCAGCTTTACGCGGGGTTGTGCTGGCAACGCGGCGGGGTTGGCGCGACTTGCGGAGGGGCGGCCGAGTGCTGAGCTGGTTGAGCTGCTCAGTGGTGTGCCCTGCGGCGCCAAATCCACCTCGTGCCCGGATCAACTCGCCGAGGCGCTCTCGCAGGAACTTGCCTCACGCGGTCAGAGTTGATAAAACACGTCCATCCTCCGGTTAATCCAACTCCCGCCGGGCGCTCCGTGCTATGATAACCGTACAGGAACGACCCATCTGAATGAGTCATTTGAGGAAAGGGAACCAACCATGCAGATAGCCCGCATCATGCAGATACTCAACGTCGCGGAGCTCGCCGCCATCGAGGCCGCCAAGTGGAACGGGCGGGGAGACAAGGTTGCGGCTGACCAGGCGGCGACCGAGGCCATGCGCGCCGCCTTTAATGACATCGACTTCTCCGGGCGCATCGTCATAGGGGAAGGGGAGCGCGACGAAGCCCCCATGCTCTATATCGGCGAGGAGCTGGGGCGCGGTGGCGAGGAGATAGACATCGCCGTCGACCCGCTGGAGGGCACCAACCTGTGCGCCTACAACCGCCCCAATGCGCTCACGACCATCGCGGTCGCCCCACGTGGCGCGCTGCTGTTTGCTCCCGATACGTATATGGATAAAATCGCGGCTGGTCCGGCGCTCAAGGCGGCGGGAACGCTCAGCATCGACAACTCTCCCGCCGACAATGTGCGCGCGGTTGCCGAGGTGCTGGGCAAACCAGTAAATGAGGTCAACGTCTGCATCCTGCTGCGCGACCGCCACAAGGCGCTCATACAGGCCGTGCGCAACGCGGGCGCCCGCGTGCGGCTCATCGACGACGGCGACGTCTTCGGCGCGATAGCAACGGCTGTGCCTGGCACGGGCATCGACCTCTATCTCGGCAGCGGCGGCTCCCCGGAGGGCGTGCTGGCAGCGACGGGACTCAAGGCCATCGGTGGCTTCTTTCAGGGGCGGTTCGACTTCGGCTCGGACGAGAAGGCCGCAGAGAAGCGGGCGCGCGCCGAGAAGATGGTGGAGGGCACCGAAGTCGACCTCGACGGCATACTTGAACAGGACGTACTCGTGCGCTCCGATGACGCGGCCTTCATCGCCTGCGGCGTCACGGACGGCGAGATGGTTGAGGGCGTCCACACTGACGAGGGCGGTACCATCACCACTCACGCCATCGTTATGAACGCCGGCGACAAGACCGTACGCTTCGTAAAGAACATCCGCCGCGGAGAAAGCGGCGTCGTCCGGTTCTAACGGCGAGTTATAGCCTGCTCAGTACCGTGAGGTAATCGGGGGCTTTGATGGTGGCGTTTACGATGCTCAGGACTTCATCCCAGTCCTCGTCATTGGCTGTGTCGTAGACGGCGACGGTGGGAAAGCCGGCTGCGTGTGCGGTTCTCAGGGCATAGAGGGCGTCCTCAAAAACGGGGGTCGTCTCGCGCTGGCTGCCCAGGGCGGCTAAGGCAGCCTCGAATATCGCCGGTTCGTCCTTGTGCGAACCGAACTCCGTGCAGGTGAACAGCTCCTTGAAGTAGTGATGCGCATTTAGGCGTGTAAACAAGGCCTCCACGTGCGGCAGGTCGGTCGCGGTGACGAGGCACAGCGGGACGTTGCACTGCTTCAGCTCGTCGAGCAGCGCGCGTGCGCCCGGCTTGAACTCAAGGGTATCCCGGTAGGCGCGTGTGATATGTGCGTTTGTATCGTTTTGGATATGCTCTGGCGATACTTCCGGCAGGTAGTGCTCATGGAGGTAGCGCGCGGCCTGGGGCAGGCTCATCGCGTTGATCCTGTGGTCGAGCCCCGGTTCGGCCTCGATGCCCCTGCTACGCAGATAATCCGATGCGATGCTGTCCCAGCAAGACATCGAGTCCAAAAGTGTCCCGTCCAAATCGAAGATCGCACCGCTCAGTTCCATCTAACATCCTTAAATCGAGGTTTTTGCAACCCTCTATCTATACCACAAACGGGTAAGATTCAGGTTAAGCGATTGTCAAATCGCCATGTGCGGCGCCTCAACTATGTGGTTCACGGGGCCGTTGCCAGAGCCGAGGCCAGGGCTTGCCTGCAACGCGCGGCGCAAGTAGATGCGTGCTGCGCGCACGCTTTCCTCCAGCGTGGCTCCCTGGGCGAGTCCGCAGGCGATGGCGGCGGAGAGCGTGCAGCCGGTTCCGTGCGCGCCGACACGGGGTATCGCCGTATCGGCAAAGCGAGTGATGCGTCCGTTGTTCCAGAGGATGTCGATAACTTCGGGCGTGCCTGTTGCCGCCGCCCCGGCCGCCCCGCTCGCGCCGTCCGCGAACTCAATCAGATGTCCGCCCTTCACCAGCACCGCCGCGCCGGAGGACTGCGCAACGATGCGGGCGGCCCTCGCCATGTCATCTTCGTCCTCGATGTGCAGGCCGCTCAGCACCTCGGCCTCGGGGACGTTGGGGGTGATGAGCGTCGCGAGGGGCAGCAACTGTTCGCGCAGGGCGGCAACGGCGTCGTCGGCAAGCAGCATATCGCCGCTGGTTGCCACCATTACGGGGTCAACCACCACGGGGCACGTTGCCAACGCGCGCAGCCCCCCAGCAACCGCCTCGACCACCTCGCGGTTTGCGAGCATACCGGTCTTTACGCTCTGAGGCTCGATATCGCCAAAAACGCTCTCCATCTGCTGCGCGACAAAGGAGGCGGGCGGCGTGAATACGGCGCTCACCCCGCAGGTGTTCTGGGCCGTGAGCGCCGTGATAACGCTTTGGGCGTATAACCCGAACATCGTGATGGTCTTGATGTCGGCCTGGATGCCCGCGCCGCCCGAGCTGTCGGAGCCGGCTATCGTGAGCACACTTCTCATTGCAGGTCACATCCTTTCGGTTG
>JAITEK010000134.1 GCA_031282085.1 Coriobacteriales bacterium | reverse complement strand
ATCCCCTTGCTCCTCGCCATCACCACCATTTTGGTAATTATCCATGCCACTCTCCGGCCCAATATCCTCGTTACCTGACGCTCCAGGCTGTTCTGTTCCTGGTTGGGCCGCTACATCCGGGTTATCGCATCCTGTCAACCCAACAGCTGCACCGAGAATAACTAAAGCTCCTCCTAAACCCAACGCCAGGGCCCTCTGCTTCCAGTTTTTTTTATTCTGATCGCTGCTTTGCTTCTCCATGGTTAAATTCTCCTTTCAACCATTAGATAATCTCTGATTCCCCGTCTGGAATTCCAGCAACATTTTACCGCAGAACAAGCGGGACAGCGTTGGGACAGGGGTTGGAACACAGGACGCTTTTCGACGAGGAGTTGCGAGCTTGGGACAGGGGACGGGGCAAGTGTCCCATTTTGAGTGGAAGTTTTCAGAAGGCTTGCGCGTTTTGCAGGCCTTCTGTTGTTTTCGCAGCAAGGGATGGGACAGCGCTCCGTCCCCCTGGTCTACCAATGCGCTCCTATTTCTTACTTTGTGCTAAAAAATCGGACTTGTGCAAAGGAAAATGCCCATTAGGGGGCCCGTTTTTGGCCCGTTTCGACCAGTTTTTGGGTTGAAACACCGAAAGGGGGGCAGTCTGGTCATGGAATGGCCACACAAGTCGAAGTTTGTAGCAAAAAGTCCAACTTCGGAGCGCATCCACCGCGAACGATAGTGAGCGATCCATAGAGAGCGTGCACAGCACGTGATGCACGACTTCCGCAGTTGTGGGGGCACTGGGGGCAGGAGCGCTGTCCCAGTCCCCTCGCCACACAAAACAAAAAAGACCTGAAAAACACGTAGGTCTTTTGGAAAGCTGATTCTCAAAATGGGACACCTGCCCCGTCCCCCCCCTGTCCGTTGAGGTAGAGGAGTTGACCGCTTACGCGCCAAAGATTCCCGGCCTTCGGCCGGGAATGGCATTGAGGAGAATGTGTGTGATTGTTAGACGGTGCCCATGTTCCAGGAGTTGAGGTACTTTTCCTGTTCGGCAGTCAGGCTGTCGATGTTCAGGCCGAGGGAGGCCAGTTTGAGGCGGGCTATGTTCTCGTCGATGGAGTCGGGCACGCGGTAGACGCCGGCGGTCATCTGCGCGGAGTAGCGCGCGAGGTACTCGGCAGTCAGGGCCTGGTTGGCAAAGCTCATGTCCATGACCTCCGCGGGGTGTCCCTCCGCGGCGCTGAGGTTGATGAGGCGCCCCTCCGCCAGAAGGACGATCTTGCGCCCATCGGCAAGGCGGTACTCCCTCACCAGAGGTTTAAGCTCGCGCTTGTCTGTCGCGTTCTCCTCAAGCCAGGGGATGTCTATCTCTGAGTTGAAGTGGCCGGCGTTGCTGAGGATGGCGCCGTGCTTCAGGTTGGCGAATACCGGCGCGCCGACGGCGTTGAGGTTACCGGTTACCGTCACCCAGATGTCGCAGTAACGAGCGGCTTCCTCGGCGGGAAGGACGCGGAAACCGTCCATATGCGCCTCAAGTGCCTTAAAGGGGTCCACTTCGCAGACGATGACCTGCATGCCCATGCCTGCCGCACGTTGGGCGACGCCGCGACCGCACCAGCCGTAACCGCTCACCACGAGCGTCCGACCTGCGAGCAGGCGGTTGGTCGCACGCGTGATGCCGTCTATCACCGACTGTCCCGTGCCGTAGCGGTTGTCGTAGAAATGCTTGGTCTTTGCGTCGTTGACCGCGATTATCGGGTAGCGCAGCGTGCCGCTTTTCGCCATGGCCGACAGGCGCACGATGCCCGTGGTAGTCTCCTCGGTGCCGCCGAGTATGCCCTCGATGACCTCGGGGCGTTCAGCGTGGATACGGCTCACCACATCGGCGCCGTCATCCATCGTGATATGCGGTTTGTGATCTATGACGCGGTCGATGTGCCGGTAATAGGTCTCGGTATCCTCGCCTTTGAGGGCGTAGGTGCGCACGCCGTAATGCTGGAGCAGCGCCGCCGCCGTATCGTCCTGGGTCGAGAGCGGGTTGGAGGCACACAGCACCACATCGGCGCCGCCCGCGACGAGGGCGCGCATGAGGTTGGCGGTCTCGGTCGTCACGTGCAGGCAGCAGGATATGCGCAGCCCCTCAAAGGGGCGCTCGCGCCGAAAACGCTCACGGATGCTCGCAAGCACCGGCATGTCGAGGTCGGCCCATTCGATGCGGGCGCGACCGGCGTTAGCCAACGTGATATCCTTGATGTGATATGGCATGTCATCCTCCTGCTGATGCTTGGGTAAAACTCGGTAGCCGCCTTCTGCCAGCCCCGCTGGTAACTTCTCAAAACGTAGTGGCTTACAAGAATCCGTGCACTTACATATTACTCTGCTATCCGCCTCGCGACCTCCACAAGAAAGCCTTTTGTATCAATCTTTTTCTTGTGTGCGAGCGTTGAGAGCGCATAGAGGTCACCGGTCATAATACCACTCGCTATCGTCTCGTGGCAGGCGGTCTCCAAGCGGTCGGCGAACGCACACAGCTCGGGCAGAGCGTCTATCTGACCGCGCCGACGCAGAGCGCCCGTCCAGGCGAACAAGGTAGCCACGGAGTTCGTGGAGGTCTCCTCCCCCGCTTGATGACGATAGTAGTGACGCTGTACGGTGCCATGGGCGGCCTCGTACTCGTAGTACCCTTCGGGAGAGACGAGCACCGAGGTCATCATCGCCAGCGACCCGAAGGCCGTTGCCACCATGTCACTCATGACGTCGCCGTCGTAGTTGCGGCAGGCCCAGATGAAGCCGCCCTCGGAGCGGATAGTGCGTGCAACCGCGTCGTCGATGAGCGTATAGAAATACTCGATGCCCTTCTCGGCGAAGCGCTGCCGGTAGTGCCCCCAGAACACCTCGTCGAAGATGTCACGGAAGCGCCGGTCGTACACCTTGGAGATCGTATCCTTCGTGCCGAACCAGAGATCCTGCTTCGTGTCCAGCGCAAAGGTCATGCAGGCATGAGCAAAAGACTCGATGGACGCGTCGGTGTTGTGGATGCCCTGCACGATGCCCGTGGGACAAGGAGCGCCGAAGTCGTGGACGAGGGCGCGCTGCTCGCGGCCGTTGGGCGCGGTGGCAACCAGCTCAACGCGCGCACCGGCAAAATCCTCGGCAAGGCGCAGCTCGGTGTTCTTGTAGATGTCGCCATAGGCGTGGCGGGCGATGGTGATGGGCTTGGTCCAGTTCGCGATATACGGGACGATGCCCGCGGTGGTGATGGGCGCCCGGAAGACCGTTCCACCCAGGATGGCGCGTATGGTGCCGTTGGGCGACTTATACATCTCGCTGAGCCCGTACTCCTCAACACGCTCGGCATTGGGGGTGATGGTCGCGCACTTGACGCCCACGCCGAGGCGCTTGATGGCCTGCGCCGCCTCGATGGTAACCGCGTCACGCGTGCGTTCGCGCTCCGCGAGCCCGAGGTCGTAATACTCGGTTTTAAGCTCCACAAACGGCTCGAGGACGAGCTCTTTTATCCAGGCCCATATAATGCGCGTCATCTCGTCGCCGTCACACTCGACGAGAGGGGTGGTCATCGCGATACGCTCGGTCATCTATCTCCTCAGTTCTTCTTGCACAGATCTACTATCTGGGTGGCGCGGCGTTTGAGGGCGCCGCGGGCGTTTGTCGCGTCGAAGCCCATGCGGCTTGCAAGCGAAGTGCGCACGTCCTTGCTTATCTTGCCGCTGGCGAAATTGATGACCGAGATGAGCATATCCTGGAACTCAGGGTCACCGTGGTAGCACTGGATGGCCTCGTCGAGCAGCGGCCATACCTTGGCCGAGCGCTTCGCGTCGAGCGCACCGTAGGCGCACAGGAAGCGCACGGCGGCCAGCCGGGCGGTACCCGATTCCTCGTCATACAGCGAGCCCTCGGCGCCAAGGATGGCGTCGTCACAGGCGGCGGGGTCATACGCGACGACGCGCGTGAGCACCTCGAGGCTCTCCCAACGCGTCTGCGCCTCGGGACGATGCAGCGCGTCGACGATATGGGGGATGTAGACCACCAGTATCTCGGGGTCACTCTCAGATATGACCCCGATTGCGGCAGCAGAGAACTGGCGTATGCGGCGGGCCTCCGTCGAGAGGTTCTCGACAAGCGCCACAAGGATGGAAGGGTTCGCCCGCGCCTGCTCCGCCACCGCGGAACGGTCTGCCGAGGGATCGAACACTATCTGCTGGCCTTTGGCCTCAGCCTTGGCCTTTGTGGTTTTCTTCGTACTCTTTGTGCTGGTCGCCATCATCACTCCAATGCAAAGCCGCCATGCTTACGGAAATGCGCCGCCAAGCCGCCGTCAGCCAAGAGCCTTGCCATGACCGACGGCAGAGGCGCAAACGGTATCTGCTCCCCCGATGTCAGGTTCTTCACAACACCCGCCTCGAGGTCCACTTCAACCTCGTCGCCCTCGCTGATGCGATCCGTATCACATTCGACAACCGGCAAACCGGTATTTATCGCGTTGCGGAAGAAGATGCGGGCAAAGCTCTTGGCGAGCACCGCCCGTGTGTTCGAGTGGATGAGGACAAGCGGCGCCTGCTCGCGCGAGGAACCACAGCCGAAGTTCGTGCCGGCCACGAGGATGCCGCCCTCGGGCGAGACGCGCTCGTAGTAGTGCGGGTCGAGCTCCTCCATGGCATGGCGCGCCATGTCATTCATGTCATTGGACTTGAATTTGTACTTGCCACTGATGATGTAGTCGGTGTTGATGTCGTCGCCGAAGGTAAAGGCCTTTGCCTGGATACTCACGGATACTCCCTTATGCTCACACGTACTGTCGAGGGTCGCTTATCGCGGCGTTGAGCGCCGACGCCGCAACGGTTGCGGGGCTTCCCAGGTAGATAAAGGCGTTGGAGTTGCCCATACGCCCCTTGAAGTTGCGATTGGCCGTTGAGATGACGTTCTCGCCATCGCTCGGCACACCGTTATGGGTACCGACGCATGGCCCGCAGCCCGGCGTCACCACACTCGCGCCCGCCTCGACAAAGGTTTGGATATAGCCGGCGGCCATGGCGCTGAGGTAGATGTCGCGCGAGGCCGGAGCGACGATGAGGCGGAAATCGGGGTGCACCTGCTTGTCTTTGAGTATGCTTGCCGCAACGGCGAAATCCTCCAGGCGTCCGTTGGTGCAGGTACCCAGATAACCCTCGGCCAGAGGCGTGCCGAGGACCTCACTGATGGGCGAGACATTGCCCACGGCGTGCGGCTTGGCTATCTGCGGCTCCAGCGTGCTTGTGTCAATCTCCAGAGTCCGCACATAGACGGCGTCCTCGTCGGGATCGACGGGCTGAGGTGTACGCGTAAGCGCCTTGCCGTTGCGTACGGCACACTCATCGAAGAAGGCCAGCGTCTTGCTGTCGGCCCGCATGAGACCCGCCTTGGCGCCCACCTCGATGGCCATGTTGGAGATCGTCATGCGCGCGTCGATGGAAAGCTCGTCGATGACCGGCCCGGAGAACTCTATGGCCTGGTAGGTTGCACCGTCGGTGCCGATGAGCCCGGCGAGATATAAGATGAGGTCCTTGGAGTAGACGCCTGCGGGCAGCGCACCGTTGTAGATGACGTGCAAGGTCTCGGGAACCCGAAACCACAGCCTGCCGGAGACCATCGCCGCCGCCCCGTCCGTGGAGCCAACCCCCGTTGAGAAGATGTTGAGCGCCCCGTAGGTGCAGGTATGCGAGTCGCAGCCGACAACAAGGTCGCCACAGAGCACTTTGCCGCTTTCCGGCACGAGTTGGTGACAGACGCCGCGACCCCAGTCGTAGACGTGTATGCCGGTCTTCTTGCCGAAGGCGCGTATCTTCGCATGGATGGCACTTACTCCCTCCAGAGGCGAAGGGCAGCTGTGGTCCATGACCATGACCACCTTCTCGGGATCAAAAACCGTCTCGGCTCCCATTGAGGCAATCGCGTCGATGGCGAGTGCCGAGGTGCCGTCCTGACTCATCGCGAAATCGATGTCCGCGACTACGATGTCTCCCGCCCGTGCGTCGGTACCGCTGTGGGCGGAGAATATTTTTTCCGCTATCGTCTTACCCGTTATTGGTATCACTCCTTCTTCATCTGCGGCCTCATCCATCAAACAGGAACCGCGACTCCACAGACGATACTGCCCATTCGGGCCGCTCTGATTCCCTTGGGAGGTGGTTCCTGAGAGGATGCTCTCGGGGTGAACTCCTATTGTACTACTTTTCGTTGCTTTTGGATGCGGCGACGTGCGGAGGCTCTGCGGCTACGGGAATGACGAAAAGAACGTGGGCTGAGGCTATTCGATTTTTATATGGGTCGAATAGAGGATTCCTGTCCTTCACAGGGACACGGCGATACGCTACCCTGTGAAGTGCTTTATGTGAATCGACTGGGCCACAATCGGCCCCGAAGGGATAGACGATGGGTGATTTGAAGGAAAGCGGCAGTTATGTATTCACCTCCGAGAGCGTGACCGAGGGACACCCGGACAAGGTGTGCGACCAGATCTCGGACGCCATACTTGATGAGGTGCTGATACGTGAGGCGGAGCTTGCCCAGGCGGGCTACGTCTCGCCCGAGGGTATGCCCGCCGACCCCCGGCAGGCGCGGGTTGCCTGTGAAACCCTCGTCACCAAGGGGCTGGTTGTGCTGGCGGGCGAGATACGTACGCAGGCTTACGTTGATATTGAGCGCGTGGTGCGCGATGTTATCGAGGCCATCGGTTATAACGACCCTGCGAGTGGGTTCCACAGCCAGTCGGTGGGCATCGTCAACGCCATACATGAGCAGAGCAGCGACATCGCCCAGGGGGTGGATGAGTCCTTTGAGGTGCAGCACCACATCGCCGAACAGGACCCTTATGAGCTTATCGGAGCGGGCGACCAGGGCATGATGTTCGGCTATGCCTGCACGGAGACGCCAACGCTCATGCCACTGCCTATCTTTTTGGCACACCGACTTGCCGAGCGCCTGGCCGCGGTACGCAAACAGGGCATACTCCCCTACCTGCGCCCCGACGGCAAGACCCAGGTAAGCGTGCGCTATGAGAATGGCAGGCCGGTTGCGGTGGAGAAGGTGCTCATCTCAACACAGCATGCTGAAGATGTTGATGTTGAGGGCCAGCTCAAGAGCGATCTTGTCGCGCAGGTCATCACGCCGGTCTTTGAACAATGGAACGTCTCATGGAACCGCGACGAGGTCTACGTGAACCCCACCGGGCGCTTTGTTATCGGAGGGCCTACCGGAGATACCGGCCTTACCGGCCGCAAGGTAATCGTGGACACCTACGGCGGCAAGGGCCGTCACGGCGGAGGCTGCTTCAGCGGGAAGGACGCAACCAAGGTCGACCGCTCGGCCTCCTACGCCGCACGCTGGGTCGCAAAGAACATCGTGGCCGCCGGGCTTGCCGAGCGCTGCGAAGTGCAGGTCTCCTATGGCATCGGCATGGCCGAACCGCTGTCGCTCATGGTTGACAGCTTTGGCACCAACACCGTGGATGAGGCGCGTATCGAGGC
>JAITEK010000101.1 GCA_031282085.1 Coriobacteriales bacterium | reverse complement strand
ACAACTGTGGGCGAGGGTACCGGTAGCCGCCTGTGTGACGGCACTGTTCTCTCATCCGGACTTTCAGGAAGCACCCGGCGGCTTGCCGTGTGCGCTTCCGTAACCGTCGGTCCCGGATTCTAACCGGGTCGGCCTTGTGGCTCGCGGACTTGTGGCTGGCATATGTTGCCGCCCATCACCGCCGGTGAGGGATTTCACCTCGCCCTGAACAGTTGACGAGAGGTCGACTCGACCTCCGCAAAGGCAAGTATAGCAAAACTAACGGCAAGATGCGCCAGAAGACAGGTATAATTTGAGGCACCGTACGAACAGGGTTACTGGTCACAGGGGTTGGGACAGGGGGACGGGGCAACTGTCCTACCTGGTGAGGCTGTTGTTGCATCGAGAACGTGCCATCGTGTGGGACAGTTGCCCCGTCCCCCTGTCCCAACCCCTGTGACCAGTAACCGAACAGGAGGGTTCCATGTCGCAACCGCTTGTGGGAATCATACTCGGCTCAAAATCCGACCTCGAGGTCATGCAGGGCGCTGTTGAGCAGCTGGAGGAGTTTGGGGTTCCGTTTGAGCTCATCATCGCCAGCGCACATCGCAATCCCGCGCGCGTCCACACCTGGGCCAGCGCGGCGGCAACCGAGGGCAAGAGGGTGCTCATCGCCGCAGCCGGCAAAGCCGCGCACCTCGCGGGCGTAGTGGCAGCCTTCACCCCGCTGCCAGTCATCGCCATTCCCATGAAGACGAGCGACCTCGGCGGGCTGGACTCGCTACTCTCGATGGTGCAGATGCCCACGGGCGTGCCCGTGGCGACGGTCGCCATCAACGGCGCGCGCAACGCCGCCATACTCGCAACGCAGATACTCGGTGCAGCCGACGAGAGTTACCGCAGGAAGATAGAGGATTACAAAGCCAAACTGGCCGAATAATCGGCGCTGACAGAAGGAGAAGGGGGTACCATGCGAGCCTTACCGACCCGCAAACTCGACAAGCGCATCACGCGCGTCTGGCGCCTGAGCGCGGTGGTAAACGTGCTGATCTGGGCGCTGATCGTCCTGGTCCCTCTGGGCATCGTATGGTTGGCCCTCGGCGGCGCTGGCGAGACGGGCCCTCGAACAGCCGCCAACATCCTGGGGCTTATCGGCCTGGGCCTGCTGGTATTCTTTGTGGTCGCTTTCATCGTCTTTGTGGTGATTCTTCCCAAGATCCGCTGGATACAGTGGAGTTTTGAGGTGCTCGACGAGGAAATAGACATCCATCACGGGATATTCTGGCGCAAGCGCGTCATCATCCCGCTCATCCGCGTACAAAACGTCGACACCAAGCAGGGGCCCATCATGCGAGCCAATGGCCTGGCCTCCTTTACGGTGGCCACCGCAGCGGGCGAACATGAGATTCCCGGCCTTGACGTCGCCGAGGCCGACGCCCTGCGCGACCACGTAGCCGTTCTCGCAAGGATTGCGCAAGAAGATGTCTAAGGGGGAGAAGACGGCCGATCGCCGTCGCCCCGAGGTACTGCTCGCGGGCGGGGGCATCGCCCCCGGGCCGCACCACGTGCATCCCGCACACGTAATCCTCAACACCTTGCGCATACTGGTCGGCATGTTCATCGCGTTTATTTTCGGCCTTCCGGGCGTGCTCTCAAGCCTTTCCTACGCGGACCTCGACACGGCGCTGTTTGGCGCTCTCCTCCTCGGCATCGGCGCGTTATTCCTGGTCATCATCGTGCTGGCCATAATCCTCTCCTACCTCTCCTACCGGCGCTTTCTCTGGGAGATAACCGAGTCCGACATCCACATCTACTCGGGCATCATCTTCAAAAAGCAGGTACACATCCCCTTTGCGCGCGTACAATCCATCGACTTCAACGCAACCGTCATCGACCGCATACTCGGCCTGGTTAAGCTGAAGATCGAGACGGCAGGCGGCGCCTCAAACAAGGGCGTCCTCATCCCGGCGCTCAAACTGGGTGAGGCTGAGGCTCTGCGCGCTGAGGTGTTCGCCCGCAAACGCGGCTCTGAGCAGCGACAAGAGGCCGCGCTGCGCCAAAAGATCGCAGAAGCCAAGATGGCCGCAGGCAAGATGCCCACAAGCGTGGAGGCCGAGGCAGAGGCCACGCCGCGCTTTGACCCGCAGACGGGCCAACCGCTGCCCAGCACCCCCGCACCGGCCACGGCGGCCGTGCCGCGCTTCGACCCGCAGACCGGGGCGTTGCTCCCCGGTGCATTCCCCCCGCCCGTTGTTGGGGGATCCAGCAAAACCGACGTCCTGGTGCAGGGGGTTGGCGATGAGGTGGCCGGGTTGCGCGGCATCTTCGCCGATGAGTATCGTGAGGACGCGCCCGTTGAGTACGAGTACGGACTGCGCGCCAAAGAGCTGTTTTTGGCTGCGCTCTCAGGTGACCGCAACCTTGTGGTATTCGCGGTGTTTGTCGGTGCGCTTGCCCAGCTCTGGCAGTTTATCGCGAACACCGGCCTGGGGGACGAAGCTCTGCGTGCGGTAGGCGACGCCGTGACCAGCCAAACGACGCCAACCGTTATCGCCATGCTCGTCGTCACATTCGTCATCATCTTTGTCGCAGCGCTGTTTTTGGGCGTGCTGTCAACCGCAATCTCCTACGGCGCCTTCAAGGCGCGCCGCCGTGGCGGGCGTATCGAGGTTGAGCGCGGACTGCTCTCGCGGCAATACAAAGGCGTGTCCATCTCACGCATACAAGCTGTTGAGCTGCGGCAAGGCTTTATCCGGAGGCTTATCGGCTACACGGAACTCAAGCTGCTCACCATCGATTCAGCAGACGCAGGCAACCAGCAGCAAAACGCACAGTCCCTGCAGGAAAGCGGGCTTACCGTCCATCCGTTCATCAAACTGAGCAGGGTTCCGGAGGTTCTCTCGGGCCTGCTGCCCGAGTTCAACGA
>JAITEK010000073.1 GCA_031282085.1 Coriobacteriales bacterium | reverse complement strand
GTGCCCAATATGAGCATCTGCAACAAGCAGGAGTTTGAGCTGGTTAACGTGCTCAGCCGCATCCGCCCCGATTTGTTGCTCGCTCGCCACGGCGGCATGACGCTCTGGGGCGCCAAGCTCGGCATCCCCTCGCTGCTCATCGGCGACGAGCAGTGGGGCATGGGCTACCGGGGCACCGTCAACTACGGCAAGGCCATCCTTGAGGTGCTGGAGAACAACGAGTTCGTCACCAACCTCGCGCAGCACGCCATCAACCCCTACAGCAAATGGTGGCTCGAGCAGCCGCCCTACCGCTTCCTGGGCGATGACGAGGAGGAGGATGATGATGATGATGAGGTCGCCGATGCCACACCCCTTCACCACCCCGCCCGGAGCGTAGCCTAGCCAAGCCGCAGGCTGAGCAACCGTCCTGCGCCCCCGCCCGTCATTCCGGGCTTGTCCCGGAATCTAACGTCAACCGTATGTACGAAAGCGGATGTTGCACATAGACCCTCGGACGCCCCGTACCTCCAAGGCGCCGTGAGCCCAACAGTTTTGTGAAGGAGCACCCATGTCAGTCTCAGGAATGATAGAGCACGAGCGTTACACCTGTGCCATCGGCGCGCTGCAATCCGTGGTTGCCATACCGCGCGCAGTGCCCATCCTGCACTCCGGGCCCGGCTGCGGCACGATGGTGCAGGGCTTTTACGAGCGCGCGACCGGTTACGCGGGCGGCTATACCTCGCCGTGCACCAACTTCAGCGAGACCGAGGTCGTTTTTGGCGGCATCGAGCGCCTGCGCTCCATCATCAAGAACACCTACCGCATACTCGACACCGACCTGCAGGTTGTCCTCACAGGCTGCACGGCGGACATCGTGGGCGACGACGTGGCAAGCGTGGTGGGGGAGTTCACGAGCCGCGGTAAGCCGCTTGTGCATGTGGAGACGGCAGGCTTTAAGTTCAACAACTTCGTGGCGCACTCCCACGTCGTAAACGCCATCATCGATCAGTTCGTCGACCTGCATGTGGAGGATTTCCTGCCGCGCAGCGACAAGGCGCTCGTTAACGTGTTCGCGTCGCTGCCATACCAGGATCCGTTCTGGAAGGGCAACCTGCGCGAGTACAAACGCCTGCTTGAGGCCATCGGGCTTAAGGTGAACATCCTGTTTGGCCCCGAGAGTTCCGGCGTGGAGGAGTGGAAGTCCATCCCTGCGGCCAACTTTAACATCCTCATCTCGCCGTGGTACGGTCTGCCCATCGTTGAGAATCTTGAGCAGAAGTACGGCCAACCCTTCTATCACTTTGGGTATGTGCCCATCGGCGCGAATGAGACGACGCGTTTTTTGGAGGGGCTTGCCGCCTTTGCCGTCGAGCAGGGCGCGTTGGTTGACCCTGCACGGGTAGCAGCCCTTATCGCACATGAGGAGCACGCCTTTTACGAGGAGATAGACAACCTCGCGACCTTCTTGTTGGAGTTTCGCTACGGCCTGCCCAACCATGTGCACATCCTGCACGACGCGGGTTATGTGCTCGGGCTGGCAAAATTCTTGCTGCATGAGGTGGGTATCGTGCCGAAAGAGCAGTTCATCGTTGATAATACGCCGCCGGAGTTTGAAGACGCCATTCGTGCCAGCCTCGCTGCAACCAGCGATAAGCGCGAGATACCCGTGACCTTCGATCCAGACGCGGGCGACGCCCAACGCATCATCCGCGAGCTCAAACACGAGGGACGCGGCCTTATCATCGGCAGCGGCTGGGACAAGGAGCTCGCCAAGGAGAAGGACTACGACTACCTTCCCGCCGCCGCACCCTGCCCCTACCGCCTCGTCCTCACCACCAACTACGCCGGCTTCACCGGCGGCCTCCGCGTAATCGAAGACATCTACGACGTAGTGCTGAGCACCTACGCATAAGCCAACAGTGCCACGAGGACGGCTACCGCCGTCCCGCGATGCGTAGTAAGCCCGGTCGCTACCGCGCCCGGTTGGATTCTGGCATAAAGCCAGAATGACGGGCAGGCGGGGACGGGGAAGCGTCCGTCATTCCGGGTTTATCCCGGAATCCAGTCGCACGCGCCAGCGGGCGACGCATAAAGAGCGCGCAGCGCGACACACGATTACCCCCGCCAGCACGGAAGGAGCAATACCACCTTAAAGAGGTCGCCGTCTATGACGACGTCGAGGTGGCCGCCCATGAGGTGGGCGAGGTCGCGGGAGATGGCAAGACCCAGCCCGCTGCCCTCGGTGGCACGACTCTCGTCGCCACGCTTGAAGCGTTCCATAAGTTCATCGGCGGGGATGTTGAGGGGTTGTGCCGAGATGTTCTTTATCTCCAGTTGTATGTACGGCACAGGAGACGAGGCGTCATCGCCCGGCTGCGAGAAATCGCTCACTTGCGAAAGCCCGTCTGCCCCGCTCCCCATATCCACATAGACGCGTGAGCCTGGTAGCGCGTATTTGCGCACGTTGCCGAGCAGGTTGTCCAGCACGCGCCAGAGCAGGGTGCCGTCTGCGTTGGCTGGCAGGGTCTCCTCTCCGGGAGAAAGGATCACTTCAAGTTGGCTCGCGGCAAAGCCCTCCGCTGTCTCGGCGAGGGCCTGGTCCACGAGGGCGCGCAGGTCGAGGCGTTCCGAACGCACGGGCAGTGCGCCGCTTGAGGCCTTGGCGGCCTCAAAGAGGTCGTCGGTGAGTTTGCGGAGGCGCTCGCTTTTCTCCACCAGCACACTCAAATAGTCGGGTGCGTTGGGACTGTCCAACCCTTCTT
>JAITEK010000051.1 GCA_031282085.1 Coriobacteriales bacterium | reverse complement strand
GTGATGATCTGCTTGTGACGCAGGATGTCCGGCACCTGCTCGGAGGCGATGAGCTGCGCGAGCCCCTCGGCTATGGCGGTCTTGCCCACGCCGGGGTCGCCGAGCAGAAGCGGGTTGTTCTTAGTGCGGCGCGACAGTATCTGCATGACGCGCTCGACCTCATGCTCGCGCCCGACCACCGGGTCGAGCTTGTTCTGGAGCGCCTGCTGGGTGAGATTGGTGCCGAACTCGTCGAGGATGCTGTTGCCCTCGGAGTAGTCGTCCTCCATGAAGTCCTGCGGGCCGGCGTAGGCCGCCGACTGGTGGAGGATGTCGATGACGGCGCCCTTGACCATCGACGCGTCTATACCCATCTGGGAAAGCGCCTGGATGGCCGCGCCGTTGCCCTCACGCACGATGCCGAGCAGCAGGTGCTCGGTTGAGATGTAGTTCTGGCCGAGTTGCATGGTCTCGCGCAGGGCGAACTCAAGCACGCGCTTGACGCGCGGCGTAAAGCTCAGATGCCCGCTCGGAGCGTTGGGGTCGACCTCGATGATGCCCTTTACCTGCTCAAGTACCTGGTCATAGGTGATGTTGAGATTGCCCAGCGCCTGGGCGGCGATGCCCTCTTTCTCGCGCAGCAGGCCAAGCAGCAGGTGCTCGGTGCCCACATAGGGTTGTTTAAGCGTACGCGCTTCCTCCTGGGCTAACGCCAAGACGTTGCGTGCTTTATCGGTGAATCGCTCGAATGACATGCTCCAACTCCCTCACTGTTCGTGCGAATCGGCCCTCAGAATTCATCCCTCATGTGCGGAAAGAGGAGGACGTCGCGGATCGAGGGAGAATCGGTAAGCAGCATGACCAGGCGATCGACGCCTATGCCGACGCCACCCGCAGGCGGCATACCGTACTCCAACGCCCGGATGAAGTCCTCGTCATAACCCATCGCTTCTTCGTCTCCGGCGGCCTTCGCGGCCATCTGGGCCGCGAATCGCTCGCGCTGGTCGACCGGATCGTTAAGCTCAGAGAACGCGTTCGCGAACTCATGTCCACAGATGAGAAGCTCGAATCGGTCGGTAACCTCATCGCTACCCGCCTTCTTCTTCGCCAGAGGCGAGGTCTCGAGCGGGTGCTCGGTAACAAAGGTCGGCTGTATGAGGCGCCCCTCGACGAGCTTCTCATACAACACGGTTATCAGCTTACCTTTCTTCCAATCATCTTGTAAGGAAATCTGATAATGGTTCGCTAAGGTTTTCAGTTCTGTAAGCGTCCTGTTAAATGAGACTTCCTCACCCGCCGCCTCGCTGACCAGATCGATCATCGTGCGGCTGGTCCAGGTGCCGGAGAGATCGAGTTCGGTACCCTGGTAGTTGATCTTCAGCGTGCCGTTAGCCGCCAGACAGGCTTCCTGGATAAGCTCACGCGTCAGCTTCTCCATGCCGTGCAGGTCCGTAAAAGCCTCGTAAGCCTCGAAGGTGGTGAACTCGGGGTTGTGCTGGGGGTCCATGCCCTCATTGCGGAAGGAGCGGTTCATCTCGAAGACGCGCTCAAAGCCGCCGACGAGCAGGCGCTTGAGGTGCAGCTCGGGGGCGACGCGCAGGTAGAAGTCCCGCTTGAGGGTGTTGTGATGCGTAACGAAGGGCCGTGCAGTCGCGCCTCCGGGGATGGGGTGGAGCATGGGCGTCTCCACCTCGATGAAGTCACGGGCCGCGGCGCCAGCGCGCATCGCCGCCATGATCTTGAAGCGCTTGGCAAAGACCTCGCGTACCTCGGGGTTCACGATGAGGTCAACGTAGCGTTGGCGGTAGCGGGTCTCCTTGTCCGACAGGCCATGGAACTTCTCGGGCAGCGGGCGCAGGGCCTTGGTGAGCAGCTCAACGCGCTCGGGCGCTACGGAGAGTTGCCCGCGGCGCGTGCGCATGACCACACCGGTCGCGCCGATCCAGTCCCCCAAGTCGAGGTCGGCGACCTGCGCGAAGGACTCCTCGCCCAGCACATCGACGCGGCAGAACAGCTGAATGTCGCCCGTGGCGTCGCGCAGCACGATGAACAGCACCTTGCCCTGGTTGCGGATAGCCATAACGCGACCCGCAACGCTGACCACGTCCTCCGTGGTCTCACCGTCGGCAAGCGTGGCGTAACGTCCCTCGATCTGTGCGACGCGTGCACTCATGCAGAAGCGCCGCGCGTAAGGCTCCTCGCCACGGGCGATGAGCGCCGCGCGCTTGGCCTTGCGGACCTCTATCGGGTCGTCGCTGGGGCTGGTGTCCCTGATGCTGCTCTCGGTCTCGCTCATACTCATCAATACCTCATCGTGCAATGCCGACTGCGTTGCGGGCGGACGCCCGGCGCCATCCGGCAACTACTTACTTATCTTCAGAATCGTGAACTCGAGTTGGGATCCTTTGGGAGTATCTACGGTGACAACGTCGTTCTTCTTTGCGCCGAGGAGCGCGGCTCCCACGGGTGACTCATTGGAGATGAGCCCTGTCGCGATGTCCGCCTCGGCGGCGCCGACGATGGTGAAGGTGCGCTCGGTCCCATCGGCTATCTGCACGGTAACGACGCTGCCTACCGAGACCTTGTTGGACCGCTTGGGCGCTTCCACCACAGTAGCCGTCGAGAGGATCTGCGAAATCTCCAGGATGCGGCTCTCCATCCAAGCCTGCTCGGTCTTGGCGTCATCGTACTCGGAGTTCTCGGAGATGTCGCCGAATTCGCGCGCTATCCGGATGCGCTCGCCTATCTCGCGACGCCTGACGGTCTCGAGTTCGTGGAGCTCGTGTTCGAGCTTCTTCCTACCCTCGGGAGTGAGGATTATATCTTTGGCCATGGGTTTCGTATCTCCTTTGTCAAATGGCGCGGCGATTACCCTCACGCTGTGCCAGTCCGCCTTCTCGCTGTGCCGATTTTACGCTGAACACCGAAACGGCTGACCGATGCGGGCTGGTATAGGGTAAAAGCAACGCGGCATACGCAACAATCGTCGCGCATACCGCGTCAGTGCGGTCTTCATCTCACGCTAATTCTTCTTGCTGGAAGTCTTCTTCTTAGCAGGGGCCTTCTTTTTGGGTGCAGGCTCCTCTTCCTCTTCTTCCTCGTCCTCGTCGTCTTCCTCAAGCTCCGCCTCGGGAAGCTCCTCTTTGTTCTCAAGTCCCTCACGGACGTTCTTGACCGTCTTGCCCAAAGCGCTGCCCAGCTTAGGCAGGTTCTTGGGCCCGAAGATCAGCAGAGCGATAACCAGGATGATGATAAGCTCTGTAACGCCCAGCCCGGGAAAGGGTCCTATAAATACCGCAGGTACTGTGTACATATATTCCTCCGAACAGACTCAGGAGAACTCGTTGCTCCCACTACGTCAAAACATAGACGAACAGGTTACCACTAATCGCGCGCTCTGTCCTCACAATTGGAAAAATTGTTGTTCATCGGCAACTCGACCCGCTCGGTTTTGACTTGCACCCGCCGCCAGTCTACGACAGGAACTCGGAGAATTCGTGGCCGTTGAGGAGGACCTGGACGACCATATCCCGGATCGCGCCGAACAGGGCTATCTCAACCAGAGCCAAGATCAGGCAGAGTGCGAGCAGAAACAGCCAGTGCGCGGCGGTGTGGCGCGGGGCGAAGCGGCGCGAGAGTGTGAGCAGGATGAGATTGACGCAAACCGTGATGGTGAGGAAGGCCCCCACAGGCACGAGGGGCGCGACGAGGCCCAGATACGGGTAGGTTACGAAGAAGACGGCCCCCAGGGCGAAGGTCAGCGCAAGATGGGGCGCCACCATCGAGGGCCGGGCGAATATGCGTTGCCCCGGTACGGCGTCTTTGCGCAGCGCGAAGAGCAGCGGGACGACGACGCTGCCCACGGCAACGCCGGCGAGGAAGCCCGTCAGGTAGCGGATCATGTTGGTGGTGGGGCGCAGGCCGAGATAGGATGTGACGCCGTCGAAGGCCATGGGAAGCACGAGCAGCACGAGCACAACGACGTAGAGCGCCGGGGGGAGCTCGGTGGGTTTGCCCTTTACGCGCGCGTAGATGATGAAGGCGACCACGAGCGCGAAGAAGAAACCGAGGTAGATGCCCGTATCGCGCGCGCAGGCGGAGAACACCACGCCACCCGCCTCCAGCGAGCGCGCGGGTATCTGGTGACAGAAGCCGTGTCCGAAGAATCGTAGGAATTCCTGCATGCTGCCCATTATAGGTGAACTGTGGCATAATACGGAGAACTATCCACAGACAACCCGACGGACAGCCATGACGCGACCCGATTCCCAAGATGCCCGGCACAGTCAGCCACTCGCTAACCTGTATGGCATGATCATATGCTCCAATAGCGCCTCGCACCTGTGGCCGCTCTCCCGCGAGCGCACGCCGCTTGAGCTCGTCTGCGACCCCAGCAGCGGGTTAAGCCCCCTTGCGCGGACCATCCAGGCAATCCGTCCCTATTGCGAGCACCCGCTCATCATCGCCGTGCCCCGCGACATAGCCCTGCACGTAAAGCAACACATCGCGAACCACAGCCTGCTCAAGCCCGAGGAGTACCAGTTGCTCATCGAGCCGCATCCCCGCGGAACGGCGCTCACGACCGCGCTGGCCGCCGCGATGGTAAAGCTGAAGGACCCGCACGCTTTGCTTCTGTGCCTACCCACCATTATCACCTTTGACAATGACGACCGCTGGGAGCAGACCCTGCGACGCGCCCATCGGGTGGCCTCAAGCGACAGGATCGCGTTGATAGGCAGCTCGGTTCCTCCTCTCGTGCGGACGACGGGTGGGCAGGGGGCGACGCGCGGCGGACAGAGTTGGACCATCAGCGGGCAGCCGATAAGCGGCGGATACGCCGATGGCGGCGGGCACCGGCAGCGAGAGCCCCACACGCCGCTGCTGCTGGGAACGATACGGATGGGTTTGGAGTCGCCGGAGATCGAGGGGGCCTACCAGGTACGCAGCTTCATCGCCCGCCCGGCGCCGGCCGTTGCCTGGCGTGCCCAGCAGAACAAATCGCTGTGGAGCACTCACGTCTTCATGCTGCGGGCCTCACTTGTCCTGGCCGAGCTGCGCACGGCGGGACGCGAGGCAAGCGACCCCTTGATGCAGTCCGTGCAGCGCGTTGCCGAGACCGCGCGCTTCTTTGTCGCCCTCGGAAGCGAGCACTGGGGCAGCAGAGAGGCGGCCGAACTCGTGGAGACCCTGCCAGCCCTCTCCTTTGAGGAGGCGGTCTTTGAGACGTCGAAGCTGCTCATGGCTGTGCCCACGAGCATCCCCTTTGCCGATTTGGCGACCTTTGCGGGTTATGAGCAGACCGTTGAGGCGGACGCCAAGGGCAACCGCCTGAGAGGCCGGACCTTGGCCATACAGACGCGGAACAGCACGGTGCTTTCCGACGGAGGGAAGCTGGTGGTGACGCTCGGCCTTGAGGACGCCCTCGTCATCGACACCGAGGACGCCACCCTCGTGACCACGCATGACGCGCTGGCCTCGATGCCCTCGGTCATCGCCGCCCTGCGCGCCGCCAACGCCCCTGAACTGTGACGTTACAGGCGGTGGGCTATGACGTCGCAGAGCAGGGCGGCGATGACGGTCTTTGAATCCTCTATCTTGCCGTCCAGAACCTCAGCTATGAGATCCTGAAGCGGCCACCATTCGCAGGTGACGAACTCATCCTCATCGAGTTGTGTCTGCCCTTGCTCCAGGTCGGTTGCCAGGAACAGGTGGATGATCTCATCGCTGTAGCCGGCGGCGATGGCGATGGGCGCGAGATAGCGCATGCGGCGAGCGACGTATCCGGTCTCCTCCGCAAGCTCACGCCGGGCGCAGCCCTCACAGTCCTCCTCCGCCTCGAGTTTACCGGCGGGAATCTCGAGCACCACGCGTTCAAGGGCCGTGCGGTACTGGCGCACCAGGAGCACCTGGTTATCCGCGCGTATGGCGATTACGGCAACGGCGCCGGGATGACGCACCACGTCGCGATAGGCCACCTTGTCGTTGGGTAGTTTTACCCGCACCTCATCAACCTTGAGAAAGCCCCCGTCATAGACACGGGTTGAGCCGAGTATGCGCTCGGATAAAGGGTCGCTCACAAACACTCCTTCCGCCGGATGGCTGACAAGACCAGAGTAACAGAGAATCCCTCTCGCAGGCGCAACGACCAGGCGTCAACATGGGCGCCTATTTTAGACCGGACACGGCTATAGACTTGTTGGGCTGGGCGAAAACGTATATTGTTGTGCCAAGAGTGATTTTCGCGTTTTCGTGACGGAGAACGCGATACTCAGACGGGCGTCTTCGGCACGATATCTCAGAAAAAAGAAGCCCGGATGAGCACCTCGACAGCTTAGTCCATTTCCATCTCTACCGGTAACGACAGGTGCAGAAGGGGCGTTATGACTAGCTCACAAACCAGGCGATCAGACCAACTCGACCAAAGCCCTCAGCCCGACCAGTCAGCCGCCAAACCGCGTAGCGCGGTCAGCATGGGACTGTTCCGCGTTAAGGTTCCCCGCGAATACCGAGAGCGGTTTGAGGACGAGCGCCTTGAGCTGAATATCGCACGGATGTTTGCCTTCTCGCTGTTCATCGTCGTGTTCCAGGTGCTGCTCCAAATCGTTAATGTCGCGTTTCCCCAAAAGCTGGGCGACGGCATGCCCATCAGCCTCGATTTTTACATCTTCACCTCACTCGGGACCTTGGTCGCGGGCATAGTGTTCAGCGTGATCCTGGGCCGCGCGCGCAAAGGGAAGATACGCGGCAGGCGGCTCCGCGCCGCCCTCGTGCAGATGCCCCTTTATGCGTTCTCCGTTATCCAACTCGCGTTCTGCACGGCGAATATCCTCTCAAACCAGGGAATAAACAGCTATTTTCTGTTCGTCGTCATGTTCTCGATGATACCCATACTGCCGCGCCGACAGAGCACTATCACCATCCTGGCAGGCTTCTTCTACATCTTCATCCTGAGCATCGTCTGCAACGGCCTGTCGGGCACGAGCACAGACCCCGCGACGGGCGAGGTCTTTGCCTGGACGATTCGCTCCTTTGAGCTTGCGTTCTTTACCGATGTGCGGGCAGTATTCTTCGTGGTGACCGGCATCTCCATCCTCGTATCCATCCTTTTATACAACCTCTACGTCACCAACTTCCTCAAGAGTGTTGAGCTTGAACAGCAGAATGCACATCTTGAGGACCTGGTGCACGAGAGAACGCTTGAGCTGGAGGAGAAGACCCACGCCGCCGAGGTCGCCTCGCAGGCAAAGAGCCGGTTCCTCGCGAACATGAGTCACGAGTTCCGTACGCCGCTCAACGCCATTACCGGCATGGCGCGCGTGGCGAAGACGGCGCAAACCGATGCGGAGCGCGAGCACGCCTTCTCCAGGATATTGTCCGCATCGGACTACCTGCTGGGGATACTCAACGACATACTGGATGTCTCCAATATCGAGACCGGCAGGTTCTCGCTCAAGCAAAGGGGCTTTTCGCTGAAGAAGACCCTGGCTGAGGTCGCCGACGCCTTTACGCAGCGCGCCGCCGGTAAGGCGCAGGTTTTTGAGAGCAATGTGTATGGGCTTGAGGATTACCTCGTCATAGGGGATAGGCTGCGGCTCAAGCAGACGCTCTCCAACCTGTTGGACAATGCCGTTGAGTACACGCCCGAGGACGGGACGATCGGCCTGTCCGTGGAAGCGCATGAGGAGGCTGACGGCAGTCTGACGGTGAGCTTCTCCGTCTACGACAACGGAATCGGCATCGCCGCCGAGGACATCGCCCGGCTCTCCGGCGCCTTTGAGCAGGGGTCCACCAACAACATGCAGCACGTGGGGGCGGGCCTGGGCCTGGCCATCAGCACGAGCCTCGTGAAGATGATGGGCGGCGAGATCGGTATCGCAAGCGAGAAGGGCGTCGGGTCGACCTTCTTCTTTACCCTCAGATTCAAGAGAGCCTCGGCCTCGGCTGAGCACGGCGAGCCCGTAATCCCCAACCTCAGCGGCAAGCGGGTGCTCTCAGCGGAAGACATCGAGGTCAACCGCGCGATTCTGGACGAATTACTCTCGGAGACGCGGGCCCGCATCGAGCACGCCACAGACGGGGTTGAGGCGTTGGAGATGTTTGAGCGGTCCCCGGAGGGTTACTACGACATCATCCTGCTTGATTTGCTCATGCCGCACAAAGGTGGCATTGAGGTTGCCTACACCCTGCGCGCACTTGAGAGGACAGACGCCCGCAACATCCCCATCTACGCCGTGTCCGCCAACGCCTACCCCGATGACGTAGAGAAATCCCTCGCCGCCGGTATGAACGGCCACCTCGCCAAACCGATAGACTTCGCCGCCCTCATGCAGATGCTCACCAAGGAGCTGGGCTGAGCACCGCAAGACAACGCCAGCCGTCCTCGTGACACGACAACGAGCGAGGGCGGCCTGGGCCGCCCTCGCTCGTTGTCTGTATGCCTGTGAGCCCCTACCGGTTATCGGAGGTTATGAACTTCTCAGCCAAGGCGGCCTGACCAGCGGCAAGGCGGGCCAGGGGTACGCGGTAGGGCGAGCAGGACACGTAGTCCAGGCCGATACCGTGAAAAATCTTAACGCTATCCGGGTCGCCACCATGCTCGCCGCAAACGCCGAGCGTGATGTTCGGGTTGCCCTCGCGCCCCAGCTTGGAGGCTATGTCCACAAGTTTTGCAACACCGGAATCGACGGTCTCAAAGGGGTTATACGGGATGAGCTTGCGCTCAAGGTAGCGAGGGATGAACTTGCTCTCAACGTCATCGCGCGAGAAGCCGAAGGTCGTTTGTGTGAGGTCGTTGGTGCCAAAGGAGAAGAAGTCCGCATAACGGGCGATGTCATCAGCGGTCACGGCGGCGCGCGGCAGCTCTATCATCGTACCGATGGGTACCTCAAGCTCTACACCGAACTCCGCGGCAACCTCGGCGAGCACGGCCTCGGTCTCCGAGCGCAGGGTCTCAAGCTCGGGAGTCACGCTCACGAGCGGAATCATGATCTCGGGCTCGGGCGTAAAGCCCTCCTTGATGAGGCGGGCGGTCGCGATGGCGATGGCGCGCACCTGCATGGCGGCAAGCTCGGGGTTGAGGATGGCCAGGCGCACACCGCGCAGGCCGAGCATCGGGTTCATCTCAACCATGGAATCGATGCGGGAGAGCAGGCGGCGCTTGGTCACGATGAGGTCGGTGTCGTCGGTCGTCAGCTCAAGGCGCGTTATCTCAACCTCCAGCGAACGCGGGTCGTCGAGGAACTCGTGCAGCGGCGGGTCGAGCAGGCGCACCACCACAGGCAGGCCGTCCATGGCCTTGAACATGCCGTAGAAGTCCTCGGTCTGTACGGCGAGCAAATCGTCGAGGGCCTTCTCGCGCACTGCTGGGTCGTCGGTGAGGATAAAGCTCTGGATGATGGCCTTGCGGTCGCCGAGGAACATATGCTCCGTGCGGCAAAGCCCTATGCCCGCCGCGCCGAAGTCGCGCGAGAGCTGCGCGTCGGCGGGGTTGTCGGCGTTGGCGCGCACACCGAGTGTGCGAAACGCGTCGGCCCACTCAAGGATGGTGTCCAAATCGCCGGAAAGCTCGGGCAGCACCAGGTCGACCGCGCCGAGTACGACTATGCCAGAGGTGCCGTCGATGGAGATGAGGTCGCCCTCTTTGATGACGATGTCCGTGCCCGCGATGGCGGCCTGTTTGGCCTCCGCGTCTATCCTGAGCGCCTCGGCGCCGCAGACGCAGGGGGTGCCCATGCCACGCGCGATGACGGCGGCGTGCGAGGTCTTGCCGCCATGGCTCGTGAGGATGCCCTCGGCGGCGACCATGCCGGCGAGGTCGTCGGGATTGGTCTCCCAGCGCACGAGCACGCATTTGCGGCCCTGAGCGGCAACGCTCACCGCGTCGGCAGCTGAGAACACAGCCTCGCCTACGGCCGCACCCGGCGAGGCGTTAAGCCCTTTGGCAACAACATCGTAGCTCACGGCCTTGTCGAACTGCGGGTGGAGCAGCTGGTCGAGCTGGGCGGGGTCAACACGCAGCACGGCCTCCTCCTTGGAGATAAGCCCCTCCTCAACCATCGAGATGGCGATGTGCAGCGCCGCCTGCGCCGTACGCTTGCCCACGCGGGTCTGGAGCATCCAGA
>JAITEK010000021.1 GCA_031282085.1 Coriobacteriales bacterium | reverse complement strand
TGCTTGTTCTGCGGCAGCGCTGGGAGTACTGGGTCTGCGCCGTTGCGCTTTGCAAAATCGGTGCGACCATCATCCCCGCTACCACGCAACTCACCAAGAAGGACATCGTCTACCGTCTTGACGCCTCGGGCGCCAAGGCCCTCATCGCCCTGGACGACGCCTACGTGCGCGAACAGGTTGAGCTTGCCATGCCAGAGTGTCCCGGGCTTGAGCTACGCGTACTCGTGAACGGCGAAGCTAAGGGCTGGCTCTCCTTTGAGCAGCTTGTTGAGGCGGCTTCTGAGGACTGGCGGCGGCCCACAGGCGAGGCGGCCACCTGCAACGGCGACACCATGCTTATCTACTTCACCTCCGGCACAACGGGATTGGCAAAGATGTGTGCGCACAACTTCGTGCACCCGCTCGGCCATATCATCACGGCGAAGTACTGGCAGCAGGTGCGGGAGAACCATCTGCATTGCAGCGTGAGCGACAGCGGCTGGGCCAAGTTCGGCTGGGGCAAGATATACGGCCAGTGGATTGCCGGCGCCGCGATCTTTGCCTTCGACACGCTGCGTTTTAATCCGCTTGAGCTGCTTAAGCGCATCGAACGGTACCGCATCACCACCTTCTGCGTGCCGCCGACCATGTACCGCTTCATGTTGCAGGAGGACGTTGCCGCTTTCGACCTGAGCAGCGTTGAGAACTATGCGACCGCGGGCGAGCCGCTTAACGCCGACGTTACCAGACGCTGGTTTGATCTCACGGGCAGGATGATACGCGAGGGATTTGGCCAGTCGGAGGGGCCGGTTCTGCTTGCGACCTTCCCCTGGGTTGAGCCACGTCCCGGTTCGATGGGCAAGCCTTCGCCTCTGCTCAACATCCAACTGCTCGACGACGCGGGCGAGCCAGTTGCCGACGGCGATGAGGGTAGCATCTGCGTCACGCGTCTTAAAGAGGCGTACCCGCCCGGCCTGTTCATCGGCTACTACCGCAATCCCGAGGCTACCGCCGAGGCCGTTGGCGGTGCGTATTACAATCTCCACGACGTCGCCTGGCGCGACCCGGACGGTTACTACACCTTTGTGGGGCGTAACGACGACGTCATCAAGTGCTCCGGGTACCGCATCGGCCCCTTTGAGGTGGAAAGCGCGCTGGTTGCTCACCCCGCCGTCATCGAGTGCGCCGTTACCGCGGTTCCTGACGAGGTGCGCGGCAGCGTGGTGAAGGCGACCATCGTGCTCGCGCGGGGTTATGAACCCTCCGATGAGCTTGCCCGCACGTTGCAGGAACACGTTAAGACCACCACGGCGCCCTATAAATACCCGCGCGTTGTAGAATTCGTGGCCGAGCTGCCCAAGACCATCGGCGGCAAGATAAAACGCGCCCAGATACGCACCACCGACGAGGGCGGCACCTGGGAGGAGTAAGGACGCTGCGCCACGAGGACGCTGCGCGTCCTGCGGTGTTTAGTGAGTCCGGTCGCTATCGCGCCCGGTTGGACCCTGGGATAAACCCAGGGTAACGGACGAAAAGCCCCGTCGCCGTCCTTCGCTCGTCATTCTGGGCTTGTCCCAGAATCCAGTCGCGAACGACAGTGAGCGACGCATAGAGAGCGCGCAGCGCGACGCACGATAGTGCCACGAGGACGGCTGACGCCGTCCCGCGAGGTTTTGTGAGTCCGGGCGCTGTCGTGCCCGGTTGGATTCCGGCATAAAGCCGGAATGACGGACAAAGAAGCTCGTCATTCTGGGCTTGTCCCAGAATCCAGTCGACCGCGCCAGCGGGCGACGCATAGAAAGCGCGCAGCGCGACGCACGATGCGCGACACACGACAAGGAGGAGCCATGTCACTGAACAGCCGTATCGCCCAAGCGCGTGCCGTTATCCAGCCGCGACTGGAGACACCGCCGCAGGTCGCACTCATCTGCGGCTCGGGGCTTGGGGGCCTGGCGGAGCACATCGACGCGCCGGTTACCATCAACTACGAGGAGATACCGCACTTCAAGACCGTGGGGGCGCCGGGCCACAAAGGGCGGCTGGTGTTCGGCACGTTCGCCGGGCAGCAGGTGGTTGCCATGCAGGGGCGCCTGCATGGGTATGAGGGCAACACGGCCGAGGAGGTCGTCTTTCCGCTGCGGGTCATGCATGCGCTGGGTGCGCGGACGCTCATCGTCACCAACGCCGCGGGTGGCATCAATACGGATTTTGAGGTTGGGGACGTCATGCTCATCATCGACCACATCAACTTCACTGGTATGAACCCGCTTACCATCGGCGCCGAGCAGGAGCTGTACCGGTTTCCGGATATGAGCCACGCCTATACGTCTGAGCTGCGGCACAAGGCGCTCGCGGCTGCGGAGACATGCGGTATGGCGCTCAGGCAGGGCGTCTATATCGGCGTGCGCGGCCCGAGCTTCGAGACGCCGGCGGAGATACGCGCCTTTCGCGTTTGGGGGGCCGACGCGGTGGGCATGTCCACCGTCTTTGAAGCTATCACTGCGGCGTCGCTCGGCATGGAGGTGCTCGGTCTGTCGCTTATCACCAATATGGCGGCGGGCATCTTCGACGCGCCTCTTGCGGGCGGCGAGGTCCTTGAGGTCTCGGAGGCCATCAGCCAGAAGCTGGAATGCTTTATGGCCAAGCTGTTCGCCGATCTGTAATTCTGTAGATTTGGAGGGTTTGTAGATTTTTTGCGGGAGAGATGATTTTTTGGCTTTCTCTGCTAGAAATCCCCGCTCTCTCCTGATATGCTGTCTAATTACTAGCAAATGCGTTGTCCTAGGGAAGCAACGTCCATAAGCGGGGAAAGGGGCATCAATGCGAAAACAGAATAGGGAGAAGCAGGATCTTGAGGTAAGAGGCGGTTCGGGGAAATGGGGAACATGGGCTGCGTTCTGCGTCGTCAGCGTGCTGGGATTAGGCGCGCTGACTATTGTCGCGCTCACAGCCACGGATGGTATCCAGTCAACGGGGGACAATGCGGTCGCGGAGGTTGCGATTGCGGATGACGCGGTTCCGACAGCCGCCCCGGCGGCAACGTCGGATGACGCCGATGAGAAGGCTCCCTCAACGGTCTCGGAACTGTCCGTAACAAGGGCAGGCGAGAATCCCGTAGGGACTGAGCACGTTGTGGCTGGCATTCCGGCCATTCCGACTACGCCGCCTGCTGCGGAGGAGGTGCCGATAGCGGATCTGAGCGAGCCAGAGGTCTTGGCGCTTGAGGATGAGGTGGTTGTAGCCAACGCCGCCGAAATAGCTGATTCGGCAGAGGTTGGCGAACTGATCGCCCAGGCTCAGGATGAGCTTGGTCGCGACTTCACGAGTGACGAGTTGGCGGTCCTGGCATCGGGTCTGAAGGCGCAATACGCGTATGACCAGGCGCTTTCCGAGGGTCGTGCGGACGAGCAGCAGTTCACGGTGGAGGAGCAGAAGGCCATCGATGAGGCCGCCCTTCTCCAGACCAACGTCAGCCCTACGAGCACGAGTAGCGCCGTGTCGCCTGGCAGCGAGGGCACGAGCGGGAAGCTGGGCGGGTTCAATCCCGGCGGGAACTATGCCCCCGGTATCGGCGTCTATCCCACCCAGAAGGGCAAGATACTGGTAACGGCGGACTGGTACAAGAACAACATCCCCACCGGGCACTCCGCAATCGTCATCGACCAATCTTCCGCCTACACGGCGTTGGCGGAGGGTGTGACCATCGAGCCGAACGACTGGTATGAGCCGAGCCGTCATCAGACTGCCTTTGGCCTCGATGTCGTTAAGACCACCGACGCGCAGGAAGCCAAGGCGGCCGATTGGTGCAAGAAGCATCTGGGCAAGCCGTACAATTACCTCTACATCCTTCCGGAGCGTACGGATGCGTTCTACTGCTCCTCACTGGTTTGGCGGGCGTACAAGGACACCACCGGTGTGAACCTCGACACCTCGGCGTTCAACGTCCTCGGCTTTAAGGCCGTGCACCCCATGGAGTTGGTTGATTCGTCCCAGACCAGCATTGTTTACCTGCAAGGTAATGCCCGTATCGGCAAGCAGACGGTAAACGGCGTTAAGTATACTATCGGGCTTGATGGGCGTCCTCGGTAGACTCCGTCAGGAGCAAGCCGGCCCCCTTCATTTCGGGGCCTCTTTGAAGCGGCTTTTCATAGTCTGTTGTCTGGCGGTGGGCCTTGTGCTCACCGCCTGCGTTTCTACGCCCGTGGCTGAGGAGTCTGGCGGGGTCACTCCCTCGTTGCCAGCGGCCGCGGAGAGCCCCGGAGAGGTGGGCGTCGTGCGGCCCAGCCACTACTCCGCGTCGGCTCTCATCGAGACCTTTGACGCGGAGCTTGCGCTACAGGGCCGCAGCGAGTTTACCTACGCAGGGCTGGAGAACGCCTGGGGCGTGCCGTCCATCTCAAACGGGGTCATGTACCTCGTTGTGCTGGGCCTGGAGGGCAAGCGGGACGCTCGCCTTGTCATCGGCTACAACCTTGAGACGGGGGAGGTGCGCGAGTACCCCGTCGATCTTCCCGCGCTCAAGAGCGTGGCGGCAACCGACCGCTTCCTCTTTGTCACGAGCGCCATCAACGACGTCTCGACGGTGGCGCGCGTGGACAAGCAAAGCGGCGAGACCGTGCTCAAGGAGTTCTCGGGTGATTTCCTCGTGGGCATCACCGCCTGCGGCGAACGCCTGGCGGTATTCTGCCAGCCGGACTTCGACTTCACAGCCGACGCTGAACTCCTCATCCTGGATGAGGAGATGGAGGTGTTGAATGAGGTTCCTCTCCAGGGGCTTGGCCGCGCCAGCCAGATGTCGCTGGTATCCGACGATCTGCTGTGTTTTGGGGCGTCTCGCGAGGACGCCGGTCTGTCCACTGGCTACCGCAACAGCCTCAACACCTACTCGCTTACCAGTGGTGAGCTGCGTACGCTTGCTGAGGCGGAGTACCAATACGGGTTTTCGGCGCTTGTCGGCGGGCGGTTGGTGGTTTTGCGAAGCGAGGTGAATGTCGCTGCGGGCAATGGGCTGTTCGTCTGCGATCCGCAGAGCGGCGACGAGCTTTTTGAGCTGACCACGGATTACATGCCGCAGCACCTGCTGGCGCGGGGGGATGCGCTTTATGCTGCGGGTTTGGACCAGGCGCTCGGTGCCTACCGTTTGCAACAGTATCGCCTGGAGGGCGACACGCTCACTCTCGTAACCGAGACGACTCTGGACAGCGGCGAGGTCCTCGCATACGACTACGGCGTCAGCGGCCTCTACGCCTCAGCAGGCTGAGCCCGGCAGGTCGTGTGCCGCGCGCTGCGTACGCTCTCTATGCGTCGCTCACTATCGTTTGCGACGGGATTCCGGCAAAAAGCCAAAATGACGGGCAGAATCTCGCCATTCTGGCTTTATGCCAGAATCTACCTGGTGGTGGTAGCCGCTGGACTCGCCGCACACCGCAAAGCGGCGTCAGACGTTCTCGCACTTCCCCGCGCGGCGGGAAGGGGCTACAATACCAGATGCAACGAGCACGCATACCGATGGAACAAAGGAGAACGAGTGCCGCGCAGGCGTAAACAGGATATAGTCGCCTCATTGGGGGGAATCGCCTCGGTCATCGCGATGCTCGTCGTATTCATCGCCATTCTCATGGTCCTTATCATCCTTGAGCGGCTGGTGCTCGGCTAAGTGCCTCCTGTTGTTAAAACCCTCCATCCGCGTCCGACGTTGTATCCGCTGATGCAAACGGCAGTGCCCCTTAACGTTGGAGGGCGCTGATGTGGCCGCGCTTTAAGAAGCAGGATCTGGGGGTAATCGCCCACTACCTGGGGGCCGTTGTGCTGCTGCTTGGCGTGGTTATGCTTGTTCCGCTTGCGGTGAGCGTGCTCATGCGGGAGTGGGACATCACGGGTAACTATCTCATCGGTGTGGGTTGCGCCGCCACCGTCGGCGGTCTGCTGAGACTGTGCCGCATCTCTCCGGTTACGCTTGAGCGACGCCAGGCCATTGCGATAACCTCGCTCGTGTGGATAGTCGGTGCGCTTGTTGCCGCCATTCCCCTGTGGCTCTCGGGGCATTACGGCTCGTATCTCGACGCGCTCTTTGAGGGGGTCTCGGGGCTTACCTCCACGGGATTTACGCTCTGCCAGGACATCGACCATCTCTCTACCGCAGACAATATGTGGCGCTTTACCCTCCAGTTCCTCGGAGGACAGGG
>JAITEK010000162.1 GCA_031282085.1 Coriobacteriales bacterium | reverse complement strand
GATGAGGATGGCGCCGCCAACGCCGCCCAAGGTAGCGCCAGCGACGACGACGCAACACCTTCAGATACACCCGCAACACTCGTTCCTCTCGACGGACCAAACGCCTCGGTCTCTTTTCCTGGTCCTGCCCCCGCGTTGCGCAAGGGAACACCCGGCTCTGTGACGCTTCGGATCACCTCAGGCGCTGACGTCTATGGCTTTGCGATACCGCTGGGCGTCAACAGCACCTACATCGCAGTTGACGAGAGTGTATTGGCAACAGAAAATCCCAACATCAGCAACATCAGCTTTGAGACAAGAGGCGACCGAAACTGGCTTATCGCTGAGGGCAACGGAGCAAAACTCATCGAAGCAGATGGCTCCTTTGATGTTGTCGTGCCGCTTAAGGTAATTCATGAACACAACGCCACCTTTAACTTCGACACTCTGGCACCCGGGTTTTTGCTCAACGATTCGGATACCGATGTTCTTGAGGCGTTGCTGGGGGATGGAAACTCCGCAGGCGTGACAGAGCGGCTTCAGACAGCCGAGACTGAAGGCAAAGTTCAGATTGTTGCTCCCAACTACCTCTCGAGACTGAATGTAGCCTATTCCACCGCTGCGACACTGGCGGGCGAGGGAGGCGAGCCCGCAAAGGGCGTTGTCGCTCGTAATCCCGAAAATATGGAACCTTTTGAACTTTACGCTACGATACCAGCCCCTGAAGGTCGTGCGCTCTACGGGTTTTCGGCAGGACTAAGCTATCCGGGCGGCACGCTTGTGCTTGATAAAGAGTCGACTCTGGAGAAAAACAGCGGTCTTGCACTCGGTTTTGGCGCTGCAAGCGGCTCGACCACACAGCAGTTGTATGTGGAAAGCGATGGAAGTCCTCTGGCTGACGTCGGTGAGTCTATTACGCTTACGCTTGTGTTCACGCCGGTGGCGAGTGCAAACCCGGGTACAGCCACCGTGCGCTTTGGTAACGTGCAGTACAGTAGCGTGGTCTTTGACGCAAACCGTCTCGTACTGTTCACCAACCCTTCCGTGCGTGCCGTTGAAGAAGGCGATGGGCTTACCACTCTCAACTTTTTACACGACGTCATCCTTGATGCGGAACTTGCCGAAATGGTGTGTCTGGCGAACAGCAACGACGGGCAGGTGGCGCTGACGACGTTTGTTAAGCTTCCGAATGGTGACCCACTCCCGTTTAATACTAACGTAGGGCGTTATGCCCTGAGTACGCCCGAGCATCTGCAGGCTTTCGCCGAGGCCGTCAACGCAGGCGAAAACGAGATCAGGGGCCAACTCATGAGCGCGAACGCGGTCCCATCGGAAGACTTTGTTGGCATCGGTACTGAGGAGTACCCCTTCCAAGGCGAACTTTACTGCTCTTATATCAGCGCCAAAGTGATAAATCGTGTGGCTGGTTCAGAAGAAAAAGTGGTTGGTGGCTTTGTGGACTATCTCGGCGAGGGCGGCACCGTCTACGAATTCAACATCTCCGGCACCGTCACCGCTCCAAACGCTTCGGTTGTCGGTGGTCTTGTCGGTCAATCAAACGGCGGAACCATATACCACGGACGTAGCAGAAGTCCCCTCACGATATGGGCTCCCAACGCTGTTGCCGCGGGTGGTTATGTCGGCGAGGTGCTCGGTGCCTCAAGAGTTTATACCTGCGACTTTTCGGGCTCCGTCACTGGAGGTACAAACGCAGGCGGCATAGTAGGGCGCTGGGACGGCTCGGCTGCCTCAACCATTTACACCTGCACCAGTTCAGGCAGCATTTCAGGTGCCGTAGCCGGTGGCATCGTTGGCAGTGCTTCTGGCGGTACACTTGCCACAAGTCACACTGTTGCGGGCTCGACAGTTACCGGCAGTGAGGCTGCTGGCGGTGTCGTGGGCAACATTTCAGAAACTGCCGTGGTAAACAACTGCGCCAACAATGCTGCTGTTTCAGGCGGCATCTTGGCCGGCGGCATAGCAGCCAGTGCCTCAGGTACTATCTCGATAGTTGACTCATGGAGCGGGCCTGAGGCTGCGGTAAGTGCATCAGGTGAAAACGCTGCTGTAGGCGGCATCCTTGGTGAAGGAACGCCAGCTAGTCTTTCACTGATAGGAAACTTCAACCTCAGTGCGCTGAGTGCTACAGGTGAAGGCGTCGCTCTCGGTGGCATCACAGGAAAGCTTTCAGCTGCACCTACGCTTTATCAAAACAACTACTACCTGTCCGCTAACGCCCCAGGCGATGGCGCAGATGCCCTGGGACTTGGCGAGGACTCATCGCTTGCCTTAAGTATCCCACCCACTGGTGCCTGGCGTCTTTCTCTGACGGGTGCAAACCCCGGCAAGTACGTGTACGCGGATGCCTCGGCGGCAAGAGCCGAGTTTGGCTCTGGCGAAGGCTTGGTCGGAGCCAATCCACAACCCATTGAGATCACGACTACCGTAACTGCTCCGGTTGACAGTGATGTATACGCATTGACTATGGGCGTGCACTATGCGGGAGCCTATCTTGTACTCGATGAGGAAGCAACCAAGAAAGCCAACCCACATCTTCCGAGCCTTGACTTCTTCGGCACCCTTCGCCCTGCGTCCCAAGAGGAAGGTACCTCATCGTCAGCAACCGTCAAACAGCTTTACATCGAAACTGACCATACTGTCCTTATCAGGGCTGATGAGGCCCTCAGTTTTACCCTTGTGTTTATCCCAACCCTGGCAGGCGGAGAGGCTACTCGCCTTATAGGGGGCAGTGTGCAGGCTGACGGAAACCGCCTCGTGTTGATAACCGACCCCTATGTGCGCGCCGCTACCTACGACTATGTGAACCCTGCTCTCGAATTCAACCAGGGGTCCGTCGACTTAGTGCTCTCACAGAACAAAGCACAGATAGCCCCTGTCATAGGCGGGCAGATAACACTTACCAAACACCCCGACATCAACCTTACGCTGGACAATGAAGGCTACTACCTCTTAGGTACATCCGATGAGGTAGAAGAGTTTGCCCGTGCCGTCAACACACTCGGTGAAAACAAGATAAAAGGAAGGTTTTCTGAAGTCAGCCTACCAGAGGACTTTGAAGGCATCGGTACAACCACCTGTCCCTTCTGTGGAGAGTTGACAGGAGGACCTGTTACCGTAAACCGCAGCTTATCTGCAATTGAAGGCTCATATGGAGGTCTCATAAACTACCTCGGCAAAGGAGGCGCACTGAAAGACATCAGTGTCACTGGTTCACTCTCTGTCGTATCCGCTGGTGGCTCTCTTGTCGTCGGTGGTATCGTCGGCAGATCAGATGGAGGCATATTCTCTCACGTCACAGGAGATGTTGATGTCGTGTTCAGTGGTAGCACTGCAGAGGTTGGTGGTCTTTTAGGCATAGCCACGACAGGAACCACACTTGAGGCAAGCATCTTTACGGGCTCTCTGAGCGCCTCAGGTTCTGTTGGTGGTATTACAGGCAGACTGACCGATGTAACGGTTACCAACTGCGCCTATGCGGGCACTATCAGTGGAAGCGGCAGACTCGGTGGCATAGCAGGTGTTGCAAGTGGCACAACCTCGATAGCCCAGTCATGGAATGGTCCCGACTCTTCAATTGGCGCAACTTCTGCCGGTTCTGTCATCGGCGGCATCATCGGTGAGAGTCTGTCAAAAGATGTTTCAATAAGCGACAACTTTGCTCTGGGCACACTTACAGCACAAGACACAAGCTCAATCATCGGTGGCATCACCGGAAAACTCAGTGCCACACCTTCACTTTACAAGAACAACTACTATCTGGACGCCACCGCAACAGGTGATGGTTCAGATACCATGCAACTGGACTTTGGCCTTTTGCGCGCCTTACGTATCACCGCAGATCGCCTTGCTTTTGAAGGCTCAGACCCCGGCAGGTACTACCTTTCAGGTGAACCCAAGGCAGACGCACAAGGCACCTGGCTCCTCTACACCGCAGATGATCTTTTCTGGTTTGCCAACAAGGTAAACACGAATACGCCCGCTGGCTTTAATAAGGCGAACGCAAAGTTGATGGCCGACATCGACTTGGTCGGTGAGACATTTCCTGGCATCTCAGGCTACGGTGGTGTCTTTGACGGGGCTGGTCACACTGTTGTTCTCGGGACCGCTCTTCGCCCCGGCGTATCCCTTTTTGCAAGCTGCGAGGGAGCAACCCTTAAAAACATCACCACTGCTGGTACCGTAATAAGTGATCGGTTTAATAATCGAGGTGGCGGTGCTTTAGTTATCGTTATAACAAACGGTCGTGTGGAAAACTGCCACAACAAAGCTGAGGTAACAAACGCAAGCGGCATAGCGGGCACTGCAATAGCCACTGATTTTATCGGATGCACGAACTCAGGTGCCATTACGGGTACGAGCACCAGTATGGTTGGCGGCATCGTAGCAGAACTGACCGGCCCCGCACTCATTGAGAACTGCACGAACTCTGGTGCTATCACGGGCGGAGAGTACGTCGGCGGCATCATCGGAAAAGTCAATGCGGGTTCAACCGCAGACGTCACAGTGCGTGGTTGTGCCAACTCGGGTAAGATTGTGGCCATGTACTCCGGGGTTATTTGGAACGACAGCCGCGACGATGCCTCTGCAAGTGGCATCGTTGCGTTTGTAGAAAGTCTTGGCAGCGGTACGTTGACTATCGACAGATGCACCAATTCAGGTGATGTTACTGGCAACGTCTTTTATCTGGGTGGCATCATGGGAACTGCAAGGATGTATCGTGCCATAGGATTTGTCATTACAAACTGCACCAATACCGGGAATATCACAGGTATTGGGAACGGTGGCTATTCGGTAGGCGGCATCTTAGCACAGACCGACCGTCTGGCCGGCCCGTCTGAAGTCTTGCATGACAACACAAACCACGGCAACATAAGTTCTGAGCGCGGTGGGTCCGTCTCATCCATTGGCCCCAAGGAGTGGAATGGAGACTATTCCGGCAACAAGTCTTCAGTACTTGTAGGCAATGACGCAAACAGCGGCTACATCGAGCTTATCGGCGCTCCCGGCCCCGGAGGCGACCCTGACCCCGGCCCTGGTGGCGACCCTGACCCCGGCCCCAATCCTGTCAGCCCCAACCCCGATCCCACGCCCGACCCTGTTCCCGACCCGGGTGCTACCGCCTCTCCTGCTGTCTCTGCTCCTGCCCTGGGCCCCTCTGATGGCACCTCGCCGGCACCAACCGATAGTTCAAGTGAGGGACAGCTTGTTGAGAACAGGGTAGCTGACACAACGTCGTCCACCCCTCAGTCCGGGCAGCCGGTAACAGAACCCGATACTCCTCTGTCTGACCCCACCAAGGCAACGGAGGTATCCCTAACCCCCATACCCTTGGGGCTCGGCTTCCAGACGGCGGCAAACACGGTACTCACACTTGCGGTCGGCTTCATAGCGTTAGGCATCTTCACCTTGGGAGGCTTCGTCTTCTGGAGGACGTATCGCCGCAGAATCGGCGATGCGTAACACAACGAATGAGCAGGAGCTGTGCGCGGCTCCTGCTCATCAGGTCTGTTGCCCAGGGGGATGCCCTGCGTCTCGCGCGACGTACTGTGCCGGTTTTGGCAATTCGTATACAATAGTCCCATGAGATTCTGTGATATGAGCGCGCTGGGTAAGTTCCGCGTCAGCGGGGCGGCGGCGCATGACTTCATACGTATTATGTTCACGGCAGACACCGCGTTGCTCGCTGAGCCGGGCAGCGTGGCGCCGTCTCTGCTGCTGACGGGGGAGGCCGAGGTTATCGACCTCGTTCTCATCATCCGCACGGGGCCGGATGAATACATGGTAACAACCAGCCCCGCAACCATCGACGAAGCCTTTGCGTGGCTTTCGGCGCATGGCAAAATCAGCGACGAGGAAGGCGCTATTTTTGAGGGGCTTGCGCTGTCCAACGAGACGGATAAGCTGGCCGATGTGGTGCTGTTTGGCGAGGGGAGCACGGCGGTGCTCGAGGAGCTTGCGGTTGGGGGGTTTGCTGCGTCGCCTTGCACGGGTAGTCTTACGATGGTGCAGCTCGACACGGTGCCGGCGCTCATGCTGGCCTCGCCGGTGCTGCCCGGTGAGCCTTCTGGCGAGGTATTTGAGTTGTTCTGCTCGCCTGCGGGCGCGCAGGGTCTTGCCAACGCATTTTTGAGTTTTCCTGAGATGGAACCGGTGGAGGTGGATGAGTACCGCTCGCTGCGCGCGCAGCAGGGCACCTGGTTCTCGCAGGCCGCTGCCGCTGCCTACACTTTCCCCGACGAGGCGGCCCTTATGGGGTTTGTGCGTGCGCCCATGGATTTTGTCGGCGGCCAGGCTTTGGCTGCGCGGTTGGGTGAGTGAATTGGTGTGTCAAATACCGTGGGACGGCGGTAGTCGTCCTCGTGACACTGGGGCGTTCTCGGGGTATTATGAAATCAGTCAGAGCAGGCGGGGCGTGTAGCGCGGATTCGTGACGGTGAGGGCGCTTTGCACCCTCATGGTGTTTTGTGAGTTTGGTGGTTACCGCCGCCAGGTGGATTCTGGGTAAGACCCGTAGGTTCGCGCAAGCGCTTCACCCGTCCTTCGCTGATAAGGCTCCACTGGAGCCTTATCCGGGCGCTCGGACCCAGAATGACGTGAGAGAGCGCGTGGCGCGACACATGAAGGTGTTGAGAGGTTCGCTATGGATGAAGCAAGAAAATGCCCGGTATGCGGTGCGTCGGTTGCGGAAGATGGTAACGAATGTGACCGTTGCGGCTTTAAGCTCGTTGGTGCGACCGAGGAAATCGAGATGCCCACGGCGGGCGATAGTGGCTCCATCGGCGCTTGCGGCGAGGGTGGGCGGCCTCGTCTGACGCTCACAAAAGGCCCGCTCAAAGGCGAGGTCTTTTACCTTGAGAGCTTTCCGGTGAGCATCGGGCGCGACCCCAGCTGCGACCTGTTCCTCAACAACATGACCGTGTCGCGTGAGCATGCGGTGATAGAGCGCGAAGGCGGCATTATCATCGTGCGCGACCAGGAGTCGCTCAACGGCACCTGGGTTGACGGCAAGATAGTTGAACGGGCCGAGCTGTATGAGGGTTCGTTGCTGCAAATCGGGGTGTTCTCGATGAGGTTCTCCTGCTCATAAGCGCACTGTGTGCGCAACGCGCTCACGCGGCGGAGGAGCAGGGTACGAGGGGAGATACGGTGGGTGTTACCCAGATAGGCGTTTTTTTGGAGAATCAACCGGGGCATGTGAGCCGTCTCACCGACGTCCTTGAGAAGGCGGGGGTGAGTATCCGTGGTTTCTCGCTTGCGGATACCACGGATTTTGGCATCGCCCGTTTTGTGGTGGACAAGCCGGCAGAGGCTCTGGAGGCCCTGCGCGCGGCTGGCGCTCTCACGGCGGTAACGGAGCTGCTTTGCATTGAGCTGCCCGATGAGCCCGGCGCCCTCGACCACGTATTCTCGGCGGTTGCCAACGCGGGACTCAATGTGGAGTACGCCTATTCCCTCGTCTCGACCTATGTTGCCCTGAAGGTGGGCGACATTCAGCAGGCGCAGGCGCTGCTGGCTGGGCAGCCTATTCGACTCATCGAGCAAGACGACCTGCTCAACTCCCACACGAGAGGCTGAGGCGACGATGACTCCAACTCAACCTGGTACGGCCCCTGTGGCCGGTGCGGCTGTGGCCGCGGCTACCGCGTTCGCCCCCGACGCTGCTTTGGGCCTCGCCGCTGCTGCGGCTACCGCACCTACTCAACCTATTTTTAATCCCGCTTTTGAGTGTGCTTCTCGTGAGGAGATACGGGCGGTGCAGTTTGCGCGGCTCCAGGAGCAGGTTGCCTGGGCGTGGGAGCGGGTGCCGTTTTACCGGGAGCGGTTTGCGGCTGTTGGGCTGGAGCCGGGGGATATTAAAACGCGTGAGGACGTGCGGCATATTCCGTTTACGGAGAAGTCGGCGTTGCGTGAGCATTATCCGTATGGGTTGTTTGCGGTGCCGCTCAGCCAAATCGTGCGGTTGCATGCTTCCTCGGGCACCACGGGCAAGCCCATTGTGGTTGGCTACACCAAGGAGGACATCGAGGAGTGGCGCTATTGCATTATGAGTATGATGCAGATGGCGGGCGTGGTGCCGGGCGACCGCGTGCAGATGGCCTTTGGCTATGGCATGTTCACGGGCGGGTTTGGCCTGCATTACGGCGCGGAAGGGCTGGGGTGCACGATGATTCCCGCGGGTGCGGGCAACACCGAGCGGCATATCATGATGATTGAGGACTACGGCACCACCGCGCTTATCGCCACGCCGTCTTATGCCCTGCATATCTGCGAGGTGGGCGAACGCATCGGCTACGACTGGGAGAAGTCGTCGCTGCGTGTGGGGCTGTTCGGCGGCGAGCCGTGCCCGCCCAAGCTCAAGGCCGAGATCGAGAGTCGCATGCACATCATCTGCACGGACAACTACGGGCTTACCGAGGTCATGGGGCCGGGAGTCTCCGGCGAGTGCCTCTCATCGCGCAACCATCAGCATATCGTTGAGGACCACTTCTACTGGGAGGTCATCGACCCGGATACGCTTGAGGTACTACCCGAGGACAGCGAATGTGAGGGCGAGCTGGTACTCACGCCGCTGGCAAAGAAGGGCATCCCCATCCTGCGCTATCGCACCCGCGATCTCACGAGCGTTACCTGCGCGCCTTGCGCCTGCGGTCGGACGACCGCGCGCATGGAGAAGGTGCGCCATCGCACCGACGACATGCTCATCATCCGCGGCACCAACGTCTATCCAAGCCAGGTTGAGGACGTTCTCAGCACCATTCCCGGCGCCAGCCCGCATTACCGCCTTGTGGTGGACAATGAGACAGGGCTCGACCGGCTTACGCTCATGCTTGAGGTGCAGCCGCAGGTGTTTACGGATTCCTTTGCCGAGATGGAGGGCTTTAGACGGCTTGTTGCGGACAAGCTCCGGGGCGTGCTCCAGCTGGGCGTGGAGGTGCGCCTTGTTGAGCCAGGCAGCAGCGAGCGGTTTATGGGGAAGGCTAAGCGCGTGGAGGATAGGCGCGGGTGAGCAGGGCGGCTGCGTGTGTCGCGCTGCGCGCTCCCTAGGCGTCGCCCGCTATCGCGTGCGACGGGATTCTGGGACAAGCCCAGAATGACGGGAAAACGCACGTCACGTTTTTTGTCCGTCATTCCGGCTTTATGCCGGAATCCAACCGGCGGCGATAGCCACCGGATTTGCAAAACACTGCGAAGCGGTGCACGGGGCGGTTGTGTGTTAGGTGGGGTCTTCTTCGGTGGCTTCCTCGGTTGTGTCGGTGGGGGTCTCGCCCTCGGCTCCGGCTTCGCCCTCGGTCTCAGTCTCGGTCTCGGGGAAAGTGCCTGCCCCGTAGAAATCGAAGTTGGCAACGGTGCATTTTACAAAGACGGCGGTCTCCGGTAGGCTGCGGCGGTCCTGCCCGTGGTAATACTCGCCAAAGGCAATGCCGATGATCTTCCAAAAATACGTGGTCTCCCCAACAACGGTGTAGCCCTGGATGTAGGTGTTGCCGAATCCGTCAACATCCTCTTTGTCGACGGCTGAGAGCTCGCCGTCCAGGCCTTGCAGCGTTCGCAGGTGGGACATCTCGTCTTTGAGCGAAGTGGCGGCAAAGTTGAGGTATTTGAGTTGGGAGGAGGCACCCTCGGCCCCCTGCGACAGGGCGAGCATCCAGCCCCCGTTGAAGGAACGCTGCAACTCGTCGAAGTCGTAGGCGTCAAAGCCTCCCTCGTAGTAGCCCTGGTTGAGGATGGTCGGGTCGACCGAGGGGGCCAGGTGGATGATCTCGCCCCCGATGGTGCTCTCGCCGGTATCTTCGGCGGTGATGCGCTCGCTTGGTGTTACGTTCCAACCTGCCTCCGCAAACAGGGCGTAGGCATCGTCGGTGCTGTAAGCGAGGTAATCGATGAGTTTGGGCATCTCTGAGTCGATGGCCTCGCGGGTTTGGGTGCTTGTGAGCGTTACGATGTCGGGTTTGGGCTTGTCGCCCAGGAGCCCTTGGAGGGGGCCCATGAACAAGAATGCCAGCAGTCCGACGCCCACGAGCAGCACCACTGCGATGAACGTGACCATCAGAGGCGTGCGGCGGTTGTGGCGGGTGCCGCCCCCGCGGATGTGGTAGGTGTTGTCGGCGAGGCTCGCCTGGTGGAAGTCGCTGGGGTTTGCAAGCGAGCCGAGACGCGCCGTGCGTTTGCGCGCCGCCGCAGCCTTGCGCGCCGCTGCGGATTTGGGGGACTTTTGGGGTTTGGCGGCTGGGGCAGTTGGGGTGGTCTCGGCGGCCGGGGTGGTCGGGGTGGCGATTGGCTCGATGGTTGGGATGGCGGCCGGGTTGGGCCGATACGTCGCGGCCGAGGTTTGCGCCGTGGTCGTCTTTTTTGTTGGGGTGACGTTTGCGAGGGGCTCCTCTACCTCCGGGGCGATGCTGCTGGCTACGTCCGCGAGCGCGTTCCTGCTCCGTGCCGGCCGACGGCCTGTCGCGGGAAGCTCGGATGGTGTTGATGAGGAGGCTGCCTTGCGGGGAGTGGGCGCAGTGGTCGTCCGACTCCTGGTGGCTCGCGTGCTCCTGGGGCTTGCGGCGCCGGCGGCGGCCGCGGCTGTTCCGGCGGCCGCGGCTGCTGCTCCGGGGGCAGCTGCCATGCCGGCTGCTCTTGCGCCCGCCGCGCTCGCTACGCCTGCTCCGGCCATACCGGCCACACCAGCTGCCGCTGCACCGGCCGCGCCCGCCGCCGCCGCTCTGGCTGCTCTGGTTTTTCTGGTTGTCCTGTTGCCAGCTGCCGCGCCCCCAGCTGCCAGGCTGTTGGCCGCAGCGATTGCCGCCGGGCTGGCGGCTCTCCTGCTGGAGCGGGCGTGAGGCGTGTCGGCCTCAACAAGAGGAATCTCGGGATAATCCTCGCCGAGGGCCTCATAGGTCATGGTCGCGTTCGGGTCGGCTTTCTCCGTACGTCTTGCGCGGGCAGTGGAACCGCGGGAGCCGCGTTCGCTCTCTTGCTTGGGTGTTGGCGCCAGCGCGGGTATCGGCGTTGCCGTTGATGCGTTTGCCTCCTCTGGCGTCGGCGATGGCGCTGATGCTTTGGCTGGTGTTGGCGCTGTTGGCGTTGCGGTTGCCGGTGATGCTTCCTTTGGCGCCTCCGTCGCCGTTGGTGCTGGCGCAGGCGTTGGTGCACTGCTACCAGATGGCGCGGTGTCTTTTACTTGTGGAACATCCTTGGGTTCTGAGGTGGGTTCGGGGAGAGAGTGCTTCGGTGCTTCGCTCCGAGGGCTTTCGTCGGGGAGTATGCGCTCCGAGGGCGTATGACGTCGGGGCCGTTTTATGGTCGTCTTCGCATCGGCCGCGTCATCCTTTGGATTCCCGCTATCCAGAAAGTTATTCTCCTTGAGAAACGAATCGAGATCGAAGTCGTCGAACGATGCGCTCCCCGTACCAGCGGTCTCATCCCTCATGCTTTTACCTTTTCCGCTCCATATCTGGGTATCGTAGGGAACATTTTACCCTAATTCGATGCGCCGCGCTCTGGGTGCGTCGCACGGTGCATCGAGAACAGTTTACTCATAGATTGTTAACTTGATAGCTGGTACACTTATGGTGTGGCAGGGTAGTGGTCGCTTGCTCGGGTGCGCTCCGACTCATAGAGAGAGGAGCTACCTATGGAACTGGTTTTTGTACTTGCAGCTGTTGAAACGATTGTTACGACGGTTATCACGGTATACGAATGGGTCCGAAAGAGGAAGTGAATGCGTGACGGGAAGTAGGAAGCCGGTTACCCACTCAAAGCTAACCGGCTTCTAACAAAACCCAGCGCACCCGTCGCATCGGGCGCTGCCATGCCCTCATTATAGCAACGGGGGGAATCTCTGTATAGGGAAATGTTTGAATAGGTGCTGGGTGGGAGGGTTGTGGAGACGTTCGTACGGGTGAAAGGGGGGGTGTGAATTTGTTTGTCTCGTGGTATATTTATGAGCGAATATAAAGGCTTTACTGTGTGTCGGTTTTTGCATGCTTTGGGGCTGGGGCTATTAAATGAATGAAGGTGAAGCGAGAGATGGCAGGCTTTCTTCAGGAACGGGTTCTCACGACGAATACAGATGGGAATCACGCGAAGCACACGAACGCAAAGAAGATGGCGCGCGAGGCGCGCTTTATGGGGCGCTCGCTGCGCTCGCGGTGGATTCTGGGACAAGCCCAGAAAGCGGGTGCGGGGCTGGCGCTAAGAGTGGGGCGTGGGGTGTTGGCAGCCTTGTTGGCTTTGGCGCTGGTGCCGGTGGTTCCGGGCGGGTTCGGGGCGGCGCAGGAGGCTTGGGCGGATGACGCGCCCGCGATGCCGGCGGCGGCTCCTACGTTTACGCATCATCCGGCTGACTCTACGTACTCAAAGGGCGCAAACGCGCGCTTTTATGTTCGGGCGTCCTCGGGCGACGGCGGGTATCTGAGCTATCGGTGGTACCGGTCGCGAGCCTACGACAACCCTGTGGCAAACGCCTCTACGCCTGGCGCGGCGCAGGATGGTATCAAGGCGATAAAAATCGCTGAGCCTAACGGTACGTCCTCGGTGCTGACCACCACCACGCCGAACGATATAGCAAAAACCACCTACTATTACTACTGGGTTGAGGTCACCAACCACAAGGACACCAACAACGACGGCGACACCACCGACGTGGGCGAGACCAATGTCCTCGATAGCGCGTTGGCGCAGGTCAAGGTGGTGAACCGGACGCTGTTTCCAGCAATACAACATGGAGATTTTGAGGCTTATAATGTCTCGATTGCCACCAACGCTACACCCTTGTATTCAGTGGCAGGCAAGACCGGGTATGCCGCTGGCGGTACGTATAACAAATGGAATATAAATCAAGTGTCAGGCAAGACTGTGGGCGCTCCCTTCACAGTACTCACCACTTATCCTCAGTACCTTCCGACTGACGGATACTGGGATACGACGCATTATAGTACTACGTCTCGTGAGTTCAAGGTTTTGGAGATACAACCTGGCGTCCATTTCCTTAATTCCAAGGGTGTTCCTACGTGGGAAAGAGAGAATACCAGTTCTCCCTATTATTCGGGACGTACGCAAAACGAATCCATGGTAGCCGAACTTGCTGCCTATGAGGGTAGCTCTATTTTCCAGGAGATCGCCACCGTGCCCGGCAAGATTTATGAGTGGTCGCTCGATCATGGAGCAAGAAGCTCCGATAACGACAAGATCGCCGTTATCATAGGGCCAGCCATCAACGAGGAGGCAGACTATGCAGCGTTTCCCAACAAACGCTGGTCAATCAATACCGCAGTTGACAGCTATGGTATTGACGATGATATAAAAGAGATTCTCAGAACCTACCGATACGGTAAGAATACCGATACTTATTTTCAGGACATCCTTACCCAGTGTGCCGACGACCAGGGGGAGGAGATCCTGGAGCTCAACGGTGCGTATTCGACCACGTATGGCAACAAGGAATTCTATGTCTACGTGTCGACCGCCACGAACACGCAGGATTTTCAGCACAGAGCAGGTTCTTACACCGTGCCGGCAGGGCAGGGTACGACAGTGTTTGGGTTTGTGCGCGTGAATTCAGAGAGTTCGAGTGGCGGCAATATCCTTGACAACATCGTATTTGCCTCAGCCACCGGCCTTAACGCTGAGCAGGAGGCATCCTACACGGGCGAGACCTCCCTCTCCACTCCTACGCAGGCAGGATTCGCCTACGCTCTTGCTGAGGTGCGCGGGTCTTCCGTCAATGAGCTTGTAGGGCTTTCGGCTTACTACAACGGCAGCGCCATCGCACCCGACGGCACGCTCGGTACCGGTGGTTGGTACACGAACGGTAGCAGCGGATTTGCTACGGGCGGCACCATCACCTTCAAGGACCTTGTGCCGGGCAAGACCTACCGCATCATCGGTATACCCGCGCTTGCCATCAACACGGCGCTTCACACGAATGAAAGCCCGGGCAACGTGTTGGATAACGCATATTACAAAGACGTGAAGATTCAAGCCGTCTTTGCGGGCGCTGCCAATGCGCTGCCTGCCTGGGATGTGGAGCTTTATGGCACGGCTGACGGGCAGAAGGCGCGTGTTACGCTCAAGAACACCAACGCCCAGGTGCAGTACGCTCTGTTGGCCGACGGCGGCGAGACACCTGTTACCACGGGACCCGCCTTGCCGGGCACGGCGTGGAAAGGCAGCACGAGTGGGTCGGTCACCTTTGAGGGGCTGGCGCTGGGCTCCACGTATTGGCTTGTCTCGCGTCCGGCGGGGTACACGGAGATCACCTATGCCGACGCCGCCTGGGGCTCGGACGGTAAGCGTGTGGCGGTACAAGTGAGCACGCCTGCTGCCGACGCCGTTGACCTTGACGCCGCCTCTGTCTCACGTGCGGTAGACAAGACAACTATCACCATCGCTGCGACCGGTACGCGCGCGGGCTATGACTATGCTCTCTTCAACCCCGCAACCGGACAGATCGTCACTCAGTTCGGCGGGCCGTTTACGCACAATGGCTCTGACATCAAATTCTCAAGCCTTGAGCCGAATACGACCTATCAGGTCGTCAGCCGCCTGAGCGGTGGCGCGTGGCTCAAGGGCGTACGCGTTTATCCGTACCCCTCTACCTTTACGGCGGACTTTGTGAACAACGCCGTGCGCAGCAACGCCGACGCGAGCAATGGCTTTATCCCCACCAACACCGAGTACCGCGTGCAGATAGCGGGCGGCGGCGCGTGGCTTATAGGCAACCCCCTCACGTGGAAGCGCGGAACGGGTACCGAGCGCCTGGAGCTTGCCCAGGCCGGTGTAACCTCCGATGGCAAGAGCATCTTTGGCGCCTTGGGCACTGGTGCGGGCACCGTGACGGTCTCTTACCGCTTGGCCCCCGCGGACGGCTATGTGGGCGCGAGCGTGCAACCGGTAACGGAATGGACGCTCCCCGCGCGCCCGGCGGCGCCTCCTACCAGCGCTGTGACCATCGACTACGCAAATGAGCAATTGGTTGCCAGTGGCGCGGCGCTCCAGTGGCGCGCGGAGAACTCCTCAAACTACAGCGCGCTTGCCGCGAACGGTGAGGTGGACTTTGAGACGCTCGGTTGGAACGCGGCAGCGGGCCAGCGTGTGGCGTTGCGGTATCCGGCGGTGGCAGGCTCGGTGTTTGCCTCCCATGACAGCGCAGTTCTTACGCTCTCAAAGCGCCCCGACGCGCCTGAGGGACTGATGGCGGCGCTTGTGCTTGCCTCCGACCCGGGTCAGGGCATCATCATCAGCAATTTCCTTCCCGGCCGTAGCTACGAATACAGCCGTAGTACAGAAGGGGAGCGGACGTGGACGGCCATGCCCGCAGACGGGAAATTGCCCTATGGCACCAACTTCGGTGACTACGATATACGCTTTGCCGCGACCAATGAAGCGCCGGCATCCTTTTATGCGACGGTGTCGTCGCCGCTCAACACTTCGGCCCTGAACCTTGGCTCGACGGTCTTTGGCGCGGTGGATGCTACCACGCCGCACTACCTCACCATCAACAACATCCTCTCTGAGGAGGTGACGCTGGAACCCGACGCGATTACGCTTACGGGTACGGGTTCTGAATACTTTACCCTTGCCAAGCCGGCCGCCTCCGTTACTGTGCCCGCCGCGAACAACTCCGAGGTGGGGCAGGACAAGACGTCGTGGAGCATTACGCCAGTTGCCGGTATACCTGCTGGTAGCTATCTTATCCAGGTGAACGTTGCCTACTCGCATGGCGGAAGCAACTATACCTGCAAGAGCAACGTGTACTTTACCGTGGACAAAGCCGACTGGGACTTGAGCGGGCTTAGCGCCACCGTTGTGCCGGGCAGCATCACGAGCAGCAGCTTTGCGGTCAGCGTGAGTGACGTGCCTGCCGGTGCACAGCTTTCTTACCAGCTGGGTGGCGGCGCGTGGTCCAGCTACGACGCGGCGGGCGTTGCGACGCACACGTTTAACGACGGGCTTGCCGCCGCACGCAGCTATGAGGTGCACGTGCGCGTGGGCAGCGATGGCAGCGTAGGAAGCGACACCAACCATAAGGAGAGCGCCGCCGTGACGCTTCTCACGGTGGGTACCGCGCAGGCCCAACCTGACGCGGCGGCGGTGGTGCATGTTAATTATGCCGACGAGACGCTGGTTTTTGCCTCGGGCTATCAGCCGGACGACTACCTTGTGACGGTGGCGGGCGACTCGAGCGGCGCGCCGCTGACGAGTGGATCGTCGCTCATCGCGTGGGCTAATGCCTCCGTGGGGAGTAGCTTTACGCTGCAGGTTGTACGCAAGGCGTCGGCGCTGGGAGCGGTGACGTACCCGGCCTCGACTCCTGGTTCGCTTCCGGTTGCGGGGCGCGCTGCGGCGCCCGTGCTTGGCACGGGTGGCATCACCACTACCTCTGCCTCCGACGACAACACTGCTAATGGAACTATCAATTTAACGGGAACCTTCCAGTATCGCTCGTATCGCAACGGAGTGGATGTGACGACCGACTGGGAGAGTGCTTCTGGCTCCGTCAACGTGACGCCGGGGCGCTATGAGGTGCGGCGTGGGCCTACGAGTTCGGCCTTTGGTTCGGCCATCGCTTTTGTGTCGGTGGGCTCCAAGAGCCCCTCGGTGTCGGTGTTCACCAAGACCGCCCTGCCGACTGGTGGCGGTAGCGGTTCTATCGTGCCGGAATACCTCTCACTCCCTTCGGGCTGGGCGCCCAAGGCCGAGGAGGGCCAGTATGATCACAGCTATCTCACGAGCCCGCTTACGCTTCCTGCGGTGGAGGCGGTGACCTCGCGCAGCCATATCTTCCGGGGTTGGTATGGTAATCCGGGGCTGACGGGCAGCGCGGTTACCGAGGTGCAGGACGATAATCCCTATAACGCGGTTCATCACAACTATTACGCAAAATGGGTTGCGCGGCCGATGGTTACCACGGTTGCCGGCGCTACACCAGTGAGGGATTCCAACACGGCATCGTTGGGGCTTACGCGGGACGCGCCGGTAAAACTCGCGGTGACGTTGCCGACGGGCAAGAATACGCTTACCCTGAGCGACATTACGCTTAATGGGGCGGCTCCGGGGACTGCTGTGTTGTACCCCGACGCGAGCTTCAGCGCGGCTGTTGGGGGTGGCGGTTTGCCGCTTGCTTGGGCGGGCGAGGATGGGTATCCCACGCACGCCTGGCTTGAGGTTGCCGCGCTCGGCGACTCCGCACCGCAGGTGTACGTGGACTATGAGCTTACGCTGTATACGACGCGCCCGGTAACGGTGAGCGCCGCGGCGCAGGTGGGCGGCGCGGGCGCAGCGGGCGCGGACGATCTTGCGGGACTGGGCATCCGGACCACGACGGGCATCGCGCTTACGTTCAGCGAGCCGGTTGTGGGGCTTACCGCGGATGACATCACGCTTACCAATGGCACGGGGCAGGCCGTAAAGGGCGCCCTCAGCGGCTCGGGCGCCAGCTACACGCTGGCGGTATCCGGCGTGGTGCAGGGCACGGTGAACGTTGCGGTGGCCGACTGGGCCGGTTATGACGTGGGCAACACGGCGCAGCCTGTTGCGGTTTACACCGACAGGACCGCGCCGACGGGTAGCATCTCCATCGAAGACAACGCGTTTACGGAATTCCTCAACACCAGTACGTTTGGGCTGTTCTTTGACGAGACGGTGGATGTGACGATTGCCGCCGAGGACGTGGGAGGCGATGGGCTGGCGAGCGTGCAGTACCTGAAGACGACTGCCGATCTCGGCAGCGCTGAGGCAGTGCTGGAGGTCCCCGACTCCGACTGGGAGGACGGTACGGTTACTGGCACGGGCAGCGCCGCGACAGGCTCCGCGAGCTTTGCGGTGGAGCCGAATGAGAAGTTCTTTACCTACGCGCGGTTTACCGACGTGACGGGCAATGTTGCCGTTATCAACTCCGATGGCACGGTGGTTTATACGAACAGCGCGCTTGATGAGGACGAGCTGAGTTACACCAAGCTGTCGGGCGAGAGCAAGTCTTTGGGCGTGCAGCTTAACGGTAATACGATAGCCGACGTTGCGCCTGCGGAGTCTTTGGACGAGCCGCTTGTGCGGGACGAAGACTATACGGTTGCTGAGGCCGACGGCGCGGCGACCATTACGCTTACGGCTAAGTACCTGGAGAGTCTGTCGGCCGGTGCGGCTGGCGTGGATCACACCGAGCATACCTTTGCGGTGCTTTATAACCCGCTGGGCGAGGAGTTTGTGTCTGGCGCCGGCGGTGACGGCAGCGACGGCAGCGGCGCGCCGAATGTGCCGCCCGCAACTACGACTTTTACCGTTGATGTTGTAAAGGCCACTCCTAACGTTGAGCTGACGGTTGACCCTGCGCCCTTGGCTGGGGTGACCTACGGTGATACCATCACCCTGCGCGCTGTTCTTACCGACTCGGGTACAGGCGCCTTTGACAAGGCCCAGCCCACCGGCACGGTGTCGTTCTATAAGGGCACGGTGGCGCAGGGCATCCGGCTCAACCGCGTACCTGTTGAAGTGGGCGGCGTCGGTTTGCGCGGGCGCATCGACTTTAGCAGCAGCCTGATCGGGGCCAACGAGGTGGGGCACACATTTACGGCGGTGTATGAGGGCGACGAGAACTACAAAGCCGTTACCCCCGCTCCCATCACTGGCTATCGCGTGAACAAGGCCGCACAGGACGCGCTCACCGTGTCTGAGGGAGACAAGGCGGTTACCGCCCTCGGCAAGCCCCTCGACCTTGAGGGCGGCACGTTTGAGCTTTCTGTTGAGGGCGGCTCGGGCATGGGCGGCTACGAGTGGGAAAGCTCCAATCTGTTGGTGGCCTCGGTGACCCCCGTTGAGGGCAGCGGAAACAAACGGGTCACCGTTAAACTGCTTGCCGTGGGCAATACGACGATTACCGCGAAGCGGGCGGGCGACTCCAACCACCTTGCGACCAAGGCAGAAGTGCAGCTCTCCGTTGGCAAGGAAACCACAAAGCCGGTGCCGGGCGGCTCGGCCGGCATAACGCCTAACAGCACACTTGCGGCTACAAACCTGGGCGAGACGAGCCTTACGCTCTCCTGGGCCAAGGCGACGGACGCCTTCCCCGTAGGGGGCAGCTCTGCGCTGCGTTACTTTGTGTATAGCTCCGACTCAACCTCCAATGACATCGGTACGCTTGCGGACTGTCTGGCCAACGGCACGTTGCTTAACGAGGGCGGCAGCGTGGACATCAGCGAGCTTGCGGTAAGTGAGCTTGCGGCTGATACCCCCTACTGGTTTAACGTGGTTGTTGTTGACGAGTCCGACAACGCGGCCGCCTATACGAGTGTGCGCGTGGTGACGCCGCTTGCGGTGGAACTCAGTGGGGCCGTGCAGTACGGCGGCAAGAACGGGCGACTCGACTCGACGGGCGTCCTGCTTACCTTCAGCAATGAGGTAACGGGCTTTGAGGTCGCGCACGTGGTGGTAACGGTTAAGGGTACGACTATAGAACACGGCGCCATAACCGACGCCGGGGACAGCGATGGCGCAACCTGGCTGGTCTCCAAACCCGCCGGCGTGACCTCCGCCTGGGCTAATCTCGATAAGGCCAGCATAACGGTTAACGGCTGGGCTGTCTCAAGCGGGCACAGCTACCGCTTTGCCAACTATACCGCAGCAAGCGGCGCGAGCTCGACCACGTGGGAGAACATCCCGCTGTACGCGCCTGTTAAGCGGCCCCTCCCCACGGCTGCCATCGACTTTGAGAAGGAGCTGCTCACGGGGCTTGAGCTTGGTGGCTTTTACGCGTTTGCCAGTGGTACGGGCGACTTTGGCGGCGGGCGCACCATCGGCGCTGATGGGATCTATGACCACCTGCCCTACAACCTGCCTACCACGGAGGAAACGACGCTCAGGGTTGTGCAGAGAGGTGTGGGGGAGGACGGCGAGCCTGGTGTTGACGAGCAGGGTTACGTTGACTCGGACGTGCAGACGCTTGTTGTGCCCGCGCGGCCTGCGGCGCCAGCGGACTTTTTGGTGATGCAGCCTGATGACGATACGGCTACCGGGGGTCTTACGGCGCTTGACCCCACGAAGCACTACGAGTACCGCAGCACCACCGCGACGGATGCGGACTGGACAGATATAACGTATGGCGCGACGGTGTTTACCGGCCTCCCTTCGGGGCCCTACTATCTGCGCTTTGAGGCGGTTGCGGCTGCCGGCGATGGCACGGGCGGCGTCTTTGCCAGCGAGTCGGCAGCCTTCTACATCCACGCCTACGAAGCCGTTGACTTTGCGGACGTGCTTGAGGGCTATGAGCTGAGCCAGGTACCGGCGCAGACCGTGACGCTGGACGATATCGTTGAAGCCGCGTCGGTTGAGTGGGAGGACAGCCCCCTTGCCGCGAGCCAGTTTACTCTTGCGGAAGATGCCGATAGCAACACATGGACGGTGCAACCCAAGGAAGGGCTTGCGGCGGGTACGTATACGG
>JAITEK010000095.1 GCA_031282085.1 Coriobacteriales bacterium | reverse complement strand
TCGGTGAACTATGTTGTAGACGAGCTCCCCAACGACAAGAATCCCAATAACAAGGGATTTTTGAAGGACGGCATCTATCAGTACATCCGCAAGGATGCCTGCGAAGTCAACGCCACTGTAGAGGGCTCCGGTCTGCTGTCGGCCAACACCATCGACGAGTTGTTGGACAAGATGGAGTCACTGGTAGACAAAGAAGCCGCCAAGGCCTCCATCGAACGTTACAATCAATTCGCCAAAGCTGGCAAGGATGAGGACTTCAACAAGCGCGCCGACCGCCTCTTCCCAGTTGAGACCGGCCCCTTTTACGCCTTTGAGAGCGGCATGAGCGCGATGCTGGTCTGCTGCGGCGGCCTGGTCTCCGACGAGGAATGCCATGTCTACGACAAAGAGGGCAAGATTATCCCGGGCGTCTACGTGGCTGGCAACATCCAAGGCGACCGCTACGCTGTGGCCTACCCGATAGCCTTTAAGGGCGTGTCGCACTCACTGTGCATGTTCTACGGCAAGGTAGCAGGAGAGAACGCCGCAAGCGGCGCCTAGCACTCGCCGCACAGCCTGGCCTAAGCCACACAACTAACAAACAGGCCCCTGGTCACTCGTCTGACCAGGGGCCTGTGTCAGAGGTGCCAAGGGGCGGTGTCGGAGGGTGTCAGGGTGCACGTCCCCCTGTCCCACACGTCCCCCTGTCCCAAGGGTCGGGGCTATTCCTGTGTGCTGTTCTCAGGAGTAAGTGACCTCGATTACGTGCGGGGTGGGAGCGGTGAAGGGGTCGGTTAGGGTTACGCCGAGGCGCTCGAAGTCTTTTGTGTTGTGCGTCGCAAGTACGGCGTCGTGGCTTAGGCAGAGGGCTGCTATCATGCCGTCTTCTACAGAAAGTGGGCGGCCTTGCTCTTTTGCCCTTCCCTGCAATATGCCATAAATTTTTGCTGCTTGGGCGTCATAGGCAAGCGCTCGGTCGCCATAAGCTGAGGCCAACTCCTCAATGGCGGAGCGCAGACCCTCCCGTCGTTTGCCCGCAGGCAGGCTGCATGCTCCTGCCATGAGCTCTCCTATGGTTATCGCCGTGGTGTAGAGGTCTTCCTGATTCTCCAAGAACCACGCAAGTACGTGCTCATTCGGTTTTGCCTTGAGTGGCTCAGAGAGTATGTTCGTATCAACGATAATCATGGCGCTCAGTCCTCAAACAACCTCTGCTTGCGCGGCATTGAGCGCCTGGGGATGGGTAACTCCGTCCCACGTAGCGAGGCCGCTTGGTCGAGCCAGGACACAACCCAGCTTTTTTGCCGCACCGTCTCCGCAAGGATGCTGCGCACCTCGGCCTCAGTCGAACGCCCATGACGCGCCGCACGCTGCCTGAGCGCAGCCTTTGTCTCCTCATCAACCCCTCGCACAATCAACGTCGCCATAAGTGGGCTCCCAACTCTTGCTACCTGTAATGCTATCAATGATAGCATAGTCCGCTCCTGCGTGGAGTTGGCACCCATCTTCACGCTAAGAGCGCAAGATGCGACACAGGGGTGTCAGGGGGACGCGGGTGTCAGGGGGACGTCCCCTTGACACCGTCCCCCTGCCTTACAACATACTTAACGCATTCTTTACCTGCTTTGGGGTTGGGCTTTACATGGTGCGGCTATCTTGGGTGGGCAAGAGAAATGTTGAGAAGGTGCTGGGAGGAAATTCGATGGCTAAGAGGAGAGTGCTCGGCGCTCTGTTGGCGTTGGTGTTGAGTGTCGGCTTGCTTGGTGTTGCGGTGCCGGGGTTACCGGGAGGTGGGGGTACGCAGGCATTTGCGGTGACGGAGGCATCGGTGCGCACCGAGAGCAGCATCACGCTGACGGCGGAGCAAACCGAGTTCGTCATCCCGCTTACCATTGAGCACCCTGAGCCCTTTGCGGGTGTTGAGACAGCCATCCAGTGTGGTGAGGGCGTAAACATCACCGAGGTGACGTACAGTATCAACTCATCGCAGGCAGGGCCGACGGACGCGCGTGGGTTCACCTGGTTTGCCCTGTTCTCCGGCGGCAATAACTTCTCTGGCAGTGTGATTGCAACCGTGCATGCGACGTATGCGGGCAGCGAGAACACTTCGGTTGTTATAGATCACAGCTCGTTTTACACCAAAGAGGGCGCCGTGTTCAAGACGCTCAACCTACCGCTGCGGCAGGAGGTTGTTATCGAGAGAGAAGGTGCGGATAACACGGCTCCGCCGTTGGAGCCGCCTGATGAGGGTGGCGATAGCGGCAACGGCAACGGCAGCAACGGCAACGGCAGCAACAATGGCAACAACAGTAGCGGCAGCAACAACGGCAATGCCGACTACACCCCCGGCGCGGGCAACCCGCCCTCGGGCGCGTTGATCTCCTACAACCCTCCCACCAGCAGCGCGGGTAACGACTCCGGAGGCACCAGCAACACCAACAACGCCGCCAACAACAACGACGCCAACACCGCCGACAACCCCACCACTCTGACCCCCGAACAAACCCCGCTCGCAGCACCCAACGGCGCCAATAACATCCCCGGTAGCAACACGCAACAGACGATAGTGCTCTCCAGCCTCCTTTTCATAGCTCTGGCTGCTGTTGCCGTCCTGGGATTTCTCTTGATAGCAAAAACCCGCAGGAAACAAGACGAACAGCAGAAGGAAGATTAGAAGGAGGTTTTGGATGAAAGGTACGACCATGACGCAGGGAGCCACCCAAGGGATTACACCGAAACAGCGGTTCCGCAGCCTGATAACGGCGGCCCTCGCCGCGTTGCTGGCAATCTCGCTGGTGCCCTTCGTACCGCCGCTGGCCGCACACGCAGCGGACGAGGAGGTAATCACCCTCATCGCCAACCATGAGAGTTGGCGCTACGACGACACGGACACCAATCGCTTCGGCGATGCGGCCACCGACTTCCGCAGCGCGTCGTATGACGACAGCAGCTGGAAGACCGGCGTCTCGCCGTTGGGGTACCCCGCAAGCGACACAAGCCCCACCTTCGGGGCGATCTCAACCGGTACGCTGCTGAGCAAGGGCGCACAGGGCGCCTCAAGCTCACAGGCATACATCACCTACTATTTCCGCAAGGACTTCACGGTCTCAAACATCGCGGACATCACGGCGCTTACGGCGAAGATAGCCGTTGACGACGGGTACGTGCTGTACCTCAACGGTCAGGAAGTCTCTCGGTTGAACCTGCCCGAGGGAGCCGTTAGCCACAGCACCGAGGCGCCGGGCGTGTGGGAGCCAACGGAGGAGCGGGCCAACGTGACCGTCGACCTTACGGCCTATCGCCAATTCTTGGTGGAGGGTTCCAACACCCTTGTGGCCGACGTGCACAACCGCGATGCCAGCAGCTCCGACATCTACTGGGGCCTGAGCCTTACGGCAACCTATAACGAGCAGGGCTCATCCGCCGATGTAAACAAGACTCCGCGGCAGGTCAACGTGCATGTGGGCGACGACCCCAGCGATGCGGTTAACGTCACCTACACCACCGTTGCAGCCGACGACACCAAGATCGTCGTGAAGCGGGCCGACGGAGCGGGCTCCGAGTTGCAGTTCGGCGGCGAGGCCTCCATTGGACCGGAGAACAAATACGTCCACAAGATCCCCGTCAGCGGGCTTGAGGCAGGCACCGACTACGTCTATACCCTGGGCAACGAGGTCACCTTCAACGGCGCCTTCAAGACCGCGCCGGCCAAGGGCAGCCAGGACAGCATCCGCTTTATCTACCTGGCGGATACCCAGGTCTCCAACGCGACCAACGCGGAGGCCCTCGGCGCCACCCTCCACGAGGTTGCCGCCATGGACCCCGACTTTGTCTACCTCGCCGGCGACATCACCGACACCGCCACGAGTGAGGCACAGTGGGTGAATATGTTCACCAACGACGGCTCCTTCCCCACGGGTGGCCAGGAGATGTTCGGCAACTACCTCATCGCCGCCATCCAGGGCAACCACGACAACAACACCTTCAACCGGCACATCAACGCGCCGACGCTTACCTCCAACAGCATCGAGAACCGCGTGGTGTACTCGTATGACTACGGGCCGGTTACCTTTATCATGCTCAACCTCGAGACCGCGCGCTCCAACGCGAGCGCCCGTGCCGAGCAAGAGACCTTCCTGCGTGCGGCCGTGGCCGAGGCCAAGGCGCGTGGCCAATGGACGGCCGTGGGCTTTCACAAGTCGCTGATTACCGGCGCCTCGCACATCACAGACAGCGACGTTATCGAGGCGCGCACTTTCTGGTGCCCCAAGTTCGCCGAGTTGGATGTTGATATGGTGCTGCAGGGCCACGACCACGTGTACTCGCGCGGCTTTGTAAACGCCGATGGCTACAAGGCCGAACGTACCACCAACAGCGACGGCTCCATCAACAAGCCGACCAACGCGCCGCTGTATATGGTTGGCGGCCATGCCGGCGGGCTGAAGTGGTACTCGCTCAAGAACTACACCGTGAGCCCCGGCGACCCCCTCGCTCCCGGCTACTCCTTCCTCGACGTAGACTCGGCCAACCCCGCCCACAACGCGGACGGCGTCTCAAGCGATGTGAAGCAGGAGCAAGTTATCATTGAGATGGAGATCTCGTCCACCGAGGTTAAGGTCAACACCTGGATGTTCAAGTACGACACCACCTCGGACACCATCACCACCCCCAAGTACCTCTACGACACCATGACCATGCGCCGCGTTGCTCCAAGCGCACAGGTGAGCGCCTCCATCGAGGGTCCGGAGGTTGTTGTTGCCGAGGCGGATGAGGAGCTCGTCTACACCGTTGCGTACAACGACATCGTCAACGCCAACGCCTTTGACACGACCATCGAGTACAACAGCGACGTGCTGGAGCTCGTGAGCGCGACGAGCCTGCCGGTCAGCGGCAACACCGTGCTCCTCAACGAGGTCAGCGAGCCCACGGCCGGGCAGGTGCGCGTTATCACAGGGCTGCAAACAGCCGTTGCGCAGGCCGACACCCACTATGCCGCGCAGTACGTCTTTAAGGCAAAGCAGCCGGTTACCGCCGCTGACGCCACCGTAAAACTCATACGTGCCGACACGGTGCGTGGCGACGGGCAGGGCACCTACAGTGATGTTGAGGCCGTGCTGAGTGGCGCCGAGCAGACCACGGTGTTCTATTCCTACGAGAAGGCTTCGGACGTGAACAAAGACGGCGCGGTGACCCTCGCCGACTTGGCGGCGGCACTCGACCGCTACCAGTCCGCCGACGCGGCCGACCGTGCCTACGACATCGACCTGAGCGGCGTGGTAGACGCGCTGGACTTTGTCATCATCAGTTCATTCATTCGCGCTTAACCGCGCCGGCTGGAAGTTCGGCCTCGTGCTCCCCTGTCCCTTCTGGGGAGCGCGGGGCCGAACGCAAGCTCCGGGCTGCTGCCAGCACCACAGCCGCCGCAGCTGCTGCACCGCCCTCAAACTGTCCCCCACAAGGATTCCCTGGTAAAACGATGAAACGCACACTTCTCTCCGCTCTGCCCTGGACCCTGTTCATCATCGCCTTTACGGCATTTCTGCTGTGGTTCAACCTCACGCTCACCTACCCGCTGCCCGCCGACGCGCAGCTGGGCAACCGCTACGAGCGCGCGGTGGTTGTCGGCATCCAGTCCGACACGCTGGCGCCCGACCCCGCCTTCCCCGAGCTCGCCATCGGCACGCAGACTGTTGAGGTTGAGGTGTTGACGGGGGAATCCGCCGGCACGCGCACTCTGCTCAACAACTTCATCACCCGCACCGACAACAAACCGCTTGCGGTGGGGACGGAGATCGTCGTCTCAAGTTACGACGGTTTTCTCACGGGAATGGTGGTGAACTACAGTCGGGAGAAGGCGTCGCTCATCCTCATCCTGCTGTTTTTGGTGGTGGTGCTTCTTGTGGGCAGGCTCAAGGGACTCAAGGCGATTTTTGCGCTTGCGTTTACGCTTATCTGCGTGATATTCCTGTTCATCCCGCTGCTGCTGCGGGGCGTGAACCCCATCGTCGCGTCGCTGCTCGTTGTTGCGCTGTCCTGCGGCGTGACCCTGCTCGCGCTCAACGGATTCTCGGCCAAGACCGTGATAGCCGGCGTCGCCTGCATCCTATGCACGCTCGCCGCGGGCGCCATCGCCTTTGTCTTCGGCTGGGCCACGCACCTCTCCACCTACACAACGCCCGAGGCCGAGCACCTCATCTTCATCGCGCAGAACACGTCGCTGCAACTGCACGACATCATGTTCGCCGCCATCATCATCGCCGCTTCGGGGGCTCTGATGGACATGACCATGTCCATAACCTCAGCGCTGTTTGAGCTGAAGGAGCTAAACCCCGGTCTGCCCGCCCAGCAGGTAACGCGCTCTGGCATGAACATAGGGCGTGACGTGATGGGCACCATGACCAATACCCTCATCCTGGCCTTTACGGGCAGTAGCATCAACACGCTGTTGGTGATCTTTATGTATAACCTGAGTTTTGTGCAGGTTGTAAATATGGATGAGCTGGTGGTTGAGCTTGTGCAGGGCCTCGCGGGCGCCATCGCCATCGTCTTGTCGGTGCCCATCACGGCCGTACTGGCCGC
>JAITEK010000083.1 GCA_031282085.1 Coriobacteriales bacterium | reverse complement strand
ATGTGTCAGCTGTTCGCTATCAACTCGGTTGAGCCAGTAGAGGCAAGCTCGCTGTTGCGGGAGTTCTTCACGCATGCCGACTCCAACCCGCATGGCTGGGGTGTGGCCGACCTCTCCTTCCGTGAAGCGCACATCACCCGTTCCGCCGAGCGGGCAGACCAAAGCCCCGACGCCGAACACTTTCTCGCGCGCCCACGCCATTACACCAATGTGCTCGCGCACATCCGCGCGGCAACGGTCGGCCAGGTTGAGCTGGACAACTGTCATCCCTTTACCGCCGTTGATGCAAGCGGGCGCCACTGGACGCTCATCCATAAGGGTACGATCTTCGACTTTGAGCCGCTCAATCCCTATTTCCACCAGCAGGTGGGAACAACGGACAGTGAGCGGATACTGCTGTACCTCATCGACCTCCTTAATGCCGCCATTGTCGAGAAGGGTGCGCCGCTGGAAAGCGACGAGCGTTTTGAGGTGTTCTCGCGGCTGGTGCGGGATATGTCTGCGGGCAACTGTCTCAACCTCATCATCTTCGACTCCGACCAGTTCTTTGTGCACAGTAACTACCAGGGAGGTCTCAGGCTGCTCAGCTCTGAGGGACGCATGCTGCTGTGCACTTCTCCGCTTGAGGGCGCGCTCGCTGTGGCCGAGGAAGCGCCTGGCGCGGTGACGGCCGCGACTACGCCACAACCCGCCTGGCAGCCGCTGCCGCTGTGCACACCGCTGGCCTTTAAGCACGGGCGGCTTGTCTTGTCCGGCGTCTCGCATGAGCATGAGTACTTCGACAACGAGAAGGATGTGCGCTACCTTTACCAGGACTATGCCGGACTGTAGGGACACGGAGGTACGGCCATGCTGAACGGGCAGCAGGTGCGTGAACTTCTTGAGAAGCGCCTCGTCGAACCGACGCGGGCCGTGCGGCCTCTGTATGCAGGGGTTGAGCTTGAGTTTCCCCTGGTGAATCTCGCAGAGCACCCTGTCGACTTTGTTGTGGTGCACAGCCTCACCGAGCGCTTTTGCGCGCAGTTCTCCTTTGTGCCGCTGGCGCTTGATAACCACGGCAACATCTACTCGGTGGGTTGCCCCCAGACCAACGATACGCTGAGTTACGACTGCTCGTACAACAATCTCGAGTTCAGCTTTGGGCGTGTTGACGACCTCTGCGAGGTGCACCGACGCTTTGCGCGCTACTACCGTTTTATCCAGGAGGAGCTCGCTGCGCACAACCATACGCTCACCGGCCTCGGCATAAACCCGCACCGCACCCTCAACCGCCACGAACCGCTGCCCAACGGCCGCTACCGCATGCTCTACCGCTTCCTCCAGTCGGCAGCGCTGCAACCGCGCCCCAACCACTTCCATACGCACTACGACTTCGGCATGTTCACAAGCGCTTCGCAGGTGCAGATAGACGTTACGAGCGACGCGCTCATCAGCACGCTGCACGCCCACGAGTTGCTGGAGCCGCTCAAGGCGGCGCTGTTTGCGAACTCGGTCCTTGAGGACCGGGGCGTGCATTACCTCTGCGCGCGCGACATGCTCTGGGAGGACAGCATGCACGGGCAAAACCCGCGCAACGTAGGCGCTTTCGGCGTGGTGCCGCGTTCCGTTGATGAGCTGCTCGGTTATATCGCCGCACAAAGCATCTTCTGCACCGAGCGGGACGGGCACTATCTGAGTTTTACCCCCACGCCGATTGCCGAGTTCTTGACCACGCCGCAGTTTGAGGGTGAGTATTTTGAGGATGGCGAGTGGCACCGCGTGCTCTTTGATCCCCAGGAGTGCGATGTGGCCTACCTGCGCACTTACAAGTTCAGCGACCTCACCTTCCGCGGGACCATCGAGTATCGCAGCTGCTGCTGTCAGCCGGCGCGCGACGCTTTGAGCGTGGCGGCCTTTCACCTGGGCCTCGCAGGGGCTGACGCGAGCGAGCAGCTCATCGAGCTGCTTGAGGGGGCTCAGGGCCTGCCAAGCGTCCTTGTGCTGGGCGCTCCTTCGCCCGACATCCTCCGTCAGCTGTTGGTGCGCCAGGAGTGGCCTACCTCGCTTGACCGTGGCGCGCTCAAACGCCTGCTGCGTGAGGTGCTCGCGCTCGCCCATGCCGGCCTTGCGGCGCGCGGCAAGGGAGAGGAGCACTTCCTCAACCTCCTCTACGAGCGCGCCGAGCGCCTGGAGAATCCCGCCCAGCGCCTCATCCGCCTCCAGGCAGAGGGGCGCGATCCCGAGCAGATAATCCGCGACTACGCCGTGCTGTAAGCCGGTGGTCGTGCTGTGGCGCAGTCGCGTGTCGCGTGTCGCGCTCTTGATGTGTCGCCCGCTGCCGCGTGTGACTGGACCCTGGGATAAACCCAGGGTGACGTGCGAAAATAAGCCCGTCATTCTGGCTTTATGCCAGAATCCAGTCGCACGCGTTAGCGAGCGACGCGCAAAAGAGCGTGCGTAGCACGCGACACACGGTAGCGCCGCGAGAGCGCCTATCGCCGTCTTGCGACGTTCGGTGAGTCCGGCAGCCATCGCAGCCGGGTGGATTCCGGGACAAGCCCGGAATGACGGGTGAATCATGGTATAGTGCTGCGTACGTGGAAGTGGCTATGACAAGGGGCGGTCATGCGGTTTGGGGAAGGACGGTTATGAACTTTCTGAAGCGAGCCGTGTTGAGTATCGCGCGGCGACCAGGCAAGAGCCTGATCTTGTTCCTCGTCATCCTTATTATCGGCAATCTGATAGCGGGCACTGTGGCGGTGCGCCAGGCGACCTCGCAATCCGAGGAGATAGCCAAGCGCTCGCTGGGCGCTAACGTGTCGATAGGCATAGACGACCAGGCGCTGATGAAGGCCTACGAGGCGGGCGAAGAACCTGTTATAACGGGCCCCAGCGCCGAACTCATCGAGGAGTTAGGCGCGCGTCCCGAGGTGAGGCGCTTCGACTACACGCTCACAACCTCGCTCATATCCCGCTCGCTGAAGAACTACCAGCCGGAAGACGGATCGGTGGGGATGGTGATGGGGCCGGGCGGCGAGGAGGAGGCGGCCTACTTCAATCTCCGCGGTACGCGCTATGCGCCTATCCTGCTTATAGAGGAGGGCAAACTCTCCCTTACGGAGGGACGTGTGTTCACCGAGGAAGACATCACTGAGGGCAGGCTGGTCACCGTCATCCCCGACATGGTGGCGGAGACAAACGGCTTGCACGTGGGCGATACCATCGTCTTAACGAACGAGATACAGAACTATGCGGCAGCGGTGAACGCGGATACGGGAGAGATCAGCGAGGCCGACATAGAGGTGGCGGATTCGCACGACGTGGCGCTTGAGGTCATCGGCATCTTCACGCTGAACAGCGGCGCCATCGAGCCTTCCGCGGACGATGAAACGAATGGGAACAGGCTCGCCATCGACCAGGCAGCAATGGCCGAAAGCGAGCTGTACTACACCCTTTATGTGCCCATAAAGGTGGCACAGACCGAGGATGAGTTCATCAACGAGGGCTATCGCAGGCTGGCGGAGGAGAACGGCGAGCCTTGGGCAGACGACAAATACCAGCCCTATTACACGCCTCTGTACCTGCTCAACTCCATCGACGACCTCGAGGGTTTTGAGCAGGCGGCCACCGAGAGGCTGCCGCAGTATTACCGTGTGCTCTCGGCTCAATCGCAATACGAGCAGGTAGCGGCTCCGATAGAGGATATCCAGCGCATCGTGGGCGTGGGACTTGTGGTGGCCGTTATCGCCGCTCTGGTCATCATTTCGCTGGTGGTGGTGCTTTTCTTGCGCGATCGGCGCCGCGAGTTCGGCATCTACCTTTCGCTCGGCGTGCGCAAGCCGGCCGTGATGGGGCAGGTGCTGATAGAAGTGCTCATCGTGGCCGCGGTGGCCCTGGTGATAGCGCTGTTCACGGGCAACCTCATCTCGGGCGGAATCTCGCAGCAGATGATAGACGGCCAGCTCGCCGCGCAGGAGGAGCAGCTTATGTACGGCGCCTCCGCAAGTTACGTATACTACGGTGGCGACGCCAGCCTCCTCATGCAGAACCTGTCGCTGGAAGATGTGCTGGAGGATTACCAGGTGGGCCTCAGCGTCCCGTACGTGCTCACCTTCCTGGGGTTGGGCTTGGGCTGCGTTGTACTGTCCTGCATTGCGCCGCTGCTGTATGTGCTTAATCTCAAGCCCAAGAAGATACTGATGTGAGAGGGGAGTGAGCATGTCTATACTGTCGATTAAAGACCTCACCTATACCTACCAGGACGGCGCCGAGCTGCGCTACATCCTCCGCGACGTCTCCTATGATTTTGAGCCGGGACGGTTCTACGCTGTGCTCGGCAACTCCGGCTCCGGCAAGACCACGCTGCTCTCCCTCATGGGGGCGCTCGACGAGCCACGCTCAGGCGAGATATTCTTTCAGGGCGCGAGCGTTAAACCTGCGGATTATGAGAACTACCGGCGCAACCACGTGAGCATCGTGTTCCAGAGCTACAACCTCATCCCGTGGCTGACCTCGGTGGAAAACGTGCTGGTGGCGATGGATACCACCGACAACAAGCTGCCCCCCGACCAACCAACGGTCGCAGCGAACCTGCTGGAGTACCTCGGCATAGACCGCGCCAAGTCCGCGCGGCGCGTGCCGGCGCTCTCGGGCGGCGAGCAGCAGCGGGTCGCCATTGCACGCGCGCTGGCGACCAACGTCGACCTCATCTTGGCCGACGAGCCGACGGGCAACCTCGACGAGACGAGCTCTGAGGAGATCGTACAGGTCTTTAAGACATTGGCCCACGAACACGGCAAGTGCGTCATCGTCGTCACCCACGCCGCGGAGATAGCGCGCGAGGCCGACGAGGTACTAGTGCTGTCCAAAGGAGCGTTGAGCGCGGCATGAGTGATTTTTTGAGCCAGTTCGCAAACGGCGCCACCCAACCGATCCCCGCAGCGCCCCTCAACGCGGGGCCACCTGCCGTCAGTGCACCGAGCCCGCTGGGCGCTTTGGGCACCCCTGCTGCCCCGGCCGCTCCAGCCGATGCTTCTGCAAATACCACCGCGCTGAGACCGAGTACCATCCCTGCCGGCCTTTCCCTACCTGATATGCTCACCGCCGGCATCCGCCCCATTGAGCATGAGGTCGAGATCGACAGGGGCTACCAACGCAAGAAGCTGTTGCGTTGGGCCATCATCATCGCCGCTGTGCTCGTCCTCATCATCGCGGGGCTGCTCATCTGGCATTTCTCCCGTCTGGTCGAGGTGCCCGAGCTTGTGGGCAAGCCGCTTGCCACAGCGCAGACCTTCAGCCGCGATAAGGGCGTGGAGCTTGAGCTGAGCGAGGTCTTCAGCCTGGAGGCGGAGCGCGGCATCGTGCTCGCCCAGGACGTTGCCGCCGGCAAGACCGTCACCAGGGGCTCTGTGCTCGCGCTCACCGTGAGCAAAGGTCCCGACCCCGACGAGCGCCTTGTGCTGCCCGACTTCAACACCTTAAAGCGCCCCGCTGCCGAGGAGTGGATAGCTGAGGTGCGGGCCGACAACCTGCGTCTGGTGCAGGAGTACAGCGACAGCGTGCCGGCCGGCGACTTCTTGCGCATCGAGTTTCGCGGGGAGGATGTCACCGCCGACAACTACTGTCGCCGTGATTACGCGACCCTGTATTACTCAAAGGGCGCGGAGGTCTTTGAGAAGAACATCACGGTGCCGGACTTTAAGAATAAGATGCGCGGCGAGGTGGAGAGCTGGGCTGAGAGCAACAGCCTTGAGCTTTCGGTCACGGAGGCCGACTCCGACACGGTTGCCACGGGCCTTGTCATCAGCCAGGGCACGGCAGCGGGCGAAAAGATTGCCAAGCACGACGCGTTTGCCGTAACCGTATCGCTCGGCAAGGCGCTGGTGGTGCCCAACTTCGCCAACTACACCGCCGACACGGCGGCTGAGGCCGCCGGAGGGGTGCCCATCATCGTTAAGACGCGCTATGACGGCAGCGTTGCCTACGGCCATCTCATCTCGCAGTCCTTGGCGAGCGGTACCCGGCTTTTGGCGGACGATGGGCGCACGGTGACGGTTGTGTACTCCGAGGGGCAACCCTACCTCAAGGACTATAGGGGGATGAGCGAAGGCGAGCTGCCGGCGGCTTTCTTCAACGACTACACCGCCAAGGGGGCCAACGTCACCTACCAGGTGCGCTACGTTGACTCCTCCGAGCCCAAGGGCAACGTTGTGGCCATGAGCGACTACAGCCGCTTCATCCCGATAACCTTCCACGTGGTCATCGACATAAGCCGCGGCAACCTCAAACCGCCGCCCGACCCTGCGCCGACGTCGCAGCCGTCGCCTACGTCGGTGCCCGCGCCCTAGAGAGGGGAAAGCCCGGTGGAGGTACAGCAGATAACGAGGGATCACTTCTTCGTACGTCCGGGCAACGGGGTGCTCTTGCCGGGGGTGCTCAACCTCCTTTTTGTCGGCGGTGTCGACATAGCCGTGGTAGTTCAGCTGGTGACGGGGACGGGCCTTTTCGGGGCGCAGCTCCAGACAGGCGGGCAACCGGACCTGCTGCTGTTCATGTGTGTTCTCTGGTTCATCTTCACGGCTCCGCTGTTCCTGTATGGGGGCTGGTGCTTGCTCCACCGCTTCCGCAGCTTGGTTGAGGTTGATGGGGACATCGTCCATTACACCCCTCCGCTGGGGGCGCGGCGCTCCTACTCCTATGATGACATACGGGGGATAGCGCCGCCGACGTTCCGGCTTTTCCTCATCCTCAAGAAGCGTGCGAACCCCTACCTGCTCGCCGCCTATGGGTGGAGCAGCACACGCCCTCTGTTCCGTGTCAATACCAGCGATATGGCTTATGATCTGTTTGTTGATAAGGTGCTGCGGGAGGGCTTGCTCTGCGCACGGTCCGACCAGCTCCCTACGCGCGATACGGTCTATACCTACCGCGCTCGGGTCAAGGAGGCAGCCGCCGTATCCACATCGCCGGTCGTGCCACCATCCGCGCTATCATCCGCCCCGCCGCCTACGTCGCCGTCTGTGTCCTTGCCCGTACCGTCCGAGCTACAGCCTGCTCCGGCGGCAGGCAAAGGCTTCAGCCTGCGCTACACGAAAACGCTCGGCTCCGCGTTTTTCCTGGTAATCTTCCTGGTGTTTGAGCGCCTCGTGCGAGCGCGGTCGTTTTGGGACGACTATCTTGCACGGATAGGGCCGTACCTGCTTATCGTCCTCGGTGTGAGCCTTGTCCTCCTCATCGTCTGCTTCCGATGGCGGGTCACGGTGCGAGACGGCATGGTGGTGTACCGCCCCCTTTTCGGCGCTACCAGCACCTATATCCTCACGACGATAGACTCAGTCGTCCATGTCTCCGGCGGGTATGAGGTTTACGCGGGCACGGATAAGCTGTTCAGGGTCTACGCGCTCGCACAGAACTACAAGCCGTTCTTGGAGCTCCTCCGTGGGCAGAACGTCCGGGAGTTACAGCGCCGATAACCCGAAACCGTCACTACCAGGAAACAGGCTATTAACCTGCCCATCTGAGATTAATCTGCCCGTCATTCTGGGCTTGTCCCA
>JAITEK010000048.1 GCA_031282085.1 Coriobacteriales bacterium | reverse complement strand
GACATCGTCATCGGCAAGGGGCCGGCCGCCCAATCGCTGCGCCTCGACATACCGCGCTTTACCCTCATCGGCGCCACCACGCGCACCGGGCTGCTCACCGGGCCGCTCCGCGACCGCTTTGGCATCGCGTTTCGGCTCGACTACTACACCGACGAGGAGCTTCACGACATCGTCGTCCGCTCGGCGACCATTCTCAACGTCGTTATCGACGAGGAGGGGGCGCTTGAGGTCTCCCGCCGCAGCCGGGGCACGCCGCGCCTGGCAAACCGCCTGCTCAAACGCGTGCGCGACTTTGCGGCAGTGCGGGCGGCAGGCGAGATAACCGGGACGGTTGCCAAGGAGGCGCTCGCCTTTTTTGAGGTGGATGAGTTGGGCCTCGATACGATGGACAACAAGATACTCGACGTGCTCGTGAGCACCTTTAACGGCAAGCCCGTGGGGTTAAGCACGCTCGCAAACGCCCTTGGTGAGGACGCCGAGAGTTTGGAGGACGTATACGAGCCGTACCTGCTCCAGCGAGGCCTCATCCAGCGCACACCTAAGGGGCGGGTGGCGACTCAGCGCGCCTTTGCGCACAGGGGTGTGCCCTTCGACCTGTTCAGCGACTAGCGGCTCAAGGGGGCACCATGTTTCTCAACGATTATCTTATGCGCATTATCCTGCAGTTTGTTGCTGCGCTCCAGCAGGCGTTGCGTGAGCGGAATATGAGCGCCGAGGAGAAGACCGGCAGCCTGGAACAGGCGGTGGGGGACGCGGTGAACATCGACCCACGTCTGCTGTTTGCCCTGGACCCAGACTCAGTAGTCTCGATGCTGCAGCTGGGGGATTTTGATGAGGAGCTGGGCGGCTATGTGTTGCGCTCGATGTACCTTGAGGCCGAGGTACTCGATGAAGCGGGGCATACGCAACACGCCGACCTGAGACGTTCCCAAGCCGACGCGATTGCACGTGCCTATGGTTTTGATGTTACGCCCGCGGATGTTAGCCCCGAGGCGTTGGAGGCCTTTCTCGCCGAACAGGAACCCAAAGAAAACGCCGAAACTGCTTGAGCATCCTGTCTTGGGCAGTACTAGACCCGAGCCTCCCAGATGCCGTGCAGGTTGCACAGTGCCTGAACGATGATCTGGCTGCTCGTACGGGGTACCTCAAAAACAGCCTCTGGGGTATCTGTGGGGCCAAAGTTCACCGTACCGATGGGCTCGGCACCGTCAAAGGCACGGAGCCACTCGATGTAGTGTTCCTCGGTCTGAGGATGTGCAATCCCCTTAAGGCCGATGGTCGCCTTGATGGTCTGGCCGTTGGCGCCCTCGATGACCTCGAGGTTGGGGGTGTGCTTGAGCTCAAAGTCGCTCGCGCTCTCGATGTCCTCAATGGAGTGGACTTCCTCGACTATGCCCTCGTTGACCTCAGTCACCGCGTTCTCGTAGTTTACGTTATCACTCATGATCTCTCCTTCCAATTTAAGGGAAGTGCCAGCTGATTGCCTGCTCCCCCTGTTATGCATACGCCACCACCATATCACATTTTTGCCCTCGCAGGATTGTTGGAGCAAGCAGCCGCGAGTGGCGAACGGCGGGATAGCCGGCGAATGGTTAAGCCCCTGAGACTTTCTTGCAGAAGCGTAAGATTAGCGCAAGGCAGTTCGATGGCACCTCGAGGCCGCGTACCCTATCATAATCATTGTCACTTTGACAACTTGTCGTTCTTGTGTGAAACGGGAGAATGCGTGCCTGTGGGTTCCTCTTTCCTACTTGCACCGTAAGTCGTGCCCCCCTCATGACTTTCCTTTTCCCTTCTGGTCACCCCCCCTGTGGCCTACTGCGCCCCCCCTCGCAGCATGGCAAGTACCACCGCATGTTACTCCCGTTTCACGCAAAGACGACAGGTCCCCAACCCTCCCCACAACCCCCATCCCGTCATCCTCTCTTGTCATTTCCGAGCTTGCTTGGGAATCCTTGGCCGCGCAAGCGGCCATCTCCGCGTTAAGAGCATGCGGAGCACGCGACACACGACTCCCTTTGTCCATACACCCCTGTTCATATGCTACAATGCAAAAACAGTTTTGACGTTTGCCATGAAGGGAGTGCTCATGCAGGGCACCGGACAAGAACGCAAGACGGAGCTTTTGCTGCCGGTTTGGGTGGTGCTGTTCGTTCTCGGCATCATCGTCGTAGGTGTGGGGCGTTTTTTTGGGTGGAGAGATAATCCCACTCACATCTGGCACGAGTGGGCGCCGCTTTTTGTGGTGGTGCTCGCGGTGTTTGTCTGCATCTTTGGGTACTTTCGTTTTGCGAAGGGCAACGAGGCCCAGGATTCGGCCAAGAAGTGGACGGGCATTGGCTTTATCGTCCTCGGTCTCGCCATGCTCGGCGTCTCATTCGCGATACGCTACATCGGGCCACTTGTTGTCGGCTAGTACGGTCGTGTGTCGCGTGCTGCGCACGCTCTCTAAGCGTCGCTCGCTATCGCGTGCGACTGGATTCCGGCATAAAGCCGGAATGACGGGCTGTCCGTCACCCTGGCTTTATGCCAGGGTCCAACCGGGCGCGATAGCGACCGGACTCACAATACATCGCGGAACGGCGTTAGCCGTTCTCGTGAGACGGGTGGAAAAAGGAATGGTGCCCTCGGGCCGATTCGAACGGTCGACACCAGCTTTAGGAGAGCTGTGCTCTATCCCCTGAGCTACGAGGGCACTTGGGAACCGCTATGCGGTATGCAGTATGGTAGCACGACTGAGCGTGGTTATGATAGTGCGAAGTCGTGATCGAATGCCCCGTCGGTTGCGAGCTGTGCGATGGTAATACCATCAACATAATCCTCTATCGCGTCGCGTAGTCCCGACCAAAAGCGGGAGGTCCCGCACAGCGACTGGCGGGGGCAGGCGTTGATCCCTGAGTCGATGCAGGCTGCCGCGAGAACCCCTCCGTCGGCGGCGCGCATGATGTCGCCGGCGCTGATAGAGGTGGCCGGGCGCGCGAGCAGGTAGCCGCCCTGCGCACCGCGCACGCTCTGGAGGTAGCCATCGCGCGTAAGCGCCTTGGCGAGCTGCTCAAGATACTTGAGCGAGAGGTTCTGCCTGAGCGCCACCTCGCGTAGCGGCACCGGCCCTGCATCCTGATGCTGGGCTATGTCGATGACGAGATGCAGCGAATACCGCGCTTTAGAGGAGGTTTTCATCAGTAATCTTCTTCGTCCTCATCCTCATGGATGTCGCTCTTGGGTTTTTTGAGCCCCTCGATGACGATGTTGTTCTTCTCGGCGTAATCCCACAGCGCCGCGTGGATGGCCTCCTCGGCCAGAAGCGAACAGTGCACTTTGATGGGGGGCAGTCCGTCGAGCGCCTCACAGACGGCTTTGTTGGTGACGGTGAGCGCCTCCTGCACGGTTTTGCCCTTTACCAGCTCGGTTGCCATGCTGCTGGTGGCGACGGCGGCGGCGCAGCCAAAGGTCTTGAACTTTACGTCGCGGATGATGCCCGCGTTGTCGATGTCGAAGTACACGCGCATGATGTCGCCGCACTGTGCGTTGCCCACGGTGCCGACGCCGCTGGGGTTGTCTATCTCGCCCATGTTGCGCGGGTTGGTGAAGTGCTCCATGACTTTCTCTGAGTAGGCCATTGCGATCTCCTTGCTTGTTTTCGGTGTGCCAGGTGAGCGACTCTCGCTGCGGCACACCTTTCGGTGTTATTGCTGGTGCTGGCGCGCCGGGGAAGTAGGGGGGAAACGGGGATTCCCCGGCGCGCAGCGCTTTGCGGCGCTTTAGCGCACCGCGGAAAGGGCTTTTTTGCCGTGGATAAAGTCCTCAAAGAGGGGACTCATCTGGCGAAGCCGCTCCACTACCTCTTTGATGGCCTCAACTGTGTAGTCGATGTCCTCGCGCGTGGTTGCCTCGCCAAGGCTCAGACGCAGCGAACCATGCGCTATCTCGTGCGGCAGCCCGATGGCCAAAAGCACATGGCTCGGGTCGAGCGAGCCGGAGGCGCAGGCAGAACCGCTGGAGGCCAGGATACCCTTTTGCTCAAGGGTGAGCAGCAGCGACTCGCCCTCAACAAACTCAAAGCTGAAGTTCGCGTTGTTGGGCAGTCGCAGCGTGCGATGTCCGTTGAGGCGTACGTGCTCAACCTCGGCGAGCACGCGGTTGATGAGATGGTCGCGCAGCTCAAGCTCGTGTGCGATGCGCTCGTCGAAGCGCTCCATGCACAGGTCGAGGGCTTTTGCCATGCCGATGATGGCGGGCACGTTCTCCGTGCCGGCGCGCCGTTTGCGCTCCTGCGCGCCGCCGTGCAGAAAGGAGCGGGTCTTGAGGCCCTTGCGGATGTAGAGCAGCCCTACGCCTTTGGGCCCGTGGAACTTGTGGGCTGAGGCGGAGAGCAGGTCGACGTCGAGCTCCTCCACATTGATGGGCAGGTGTGCGACGGCCTGCACGGCGTCGGTGTGGAACAACGCGCCGCGCTCGTGCGCGATGGCCGCGAGCTCCTTGATGGGTTGGACGGTGCCGATCTCGTTGTTGGCGAAGATGATGGAGACCAGCGTGGTGTCCTCACGCAGCGCGGCGGCAAGGTCGGCGGGGTTGACGAGGCCGTCGGCGTTTACGGGGAGGTAGGTAACCTCAAAACCCTGTTTCTCCAGCCACTCGGTGGTGTGTGAGATGGCGTGGTGCTCGATGGCTGAGGTGATGAGGTGCTTGCCCTTGTTCGCGTAGGCTTCGGCTGTTGCCTTGAGCGCCCAGTTGTCACTCTCGGTGCCGCAGGCGGTGAAGTAGATGTCTTGGGCCGGGGCGCCCAGATGTGCCGCGATGCGCTCGCGGGCATCGATGAGGGCGGCTTTAGTGCTTTGCCCAAACTCGTACAGTGACGAAGGGTTGCCATAACGCTCGGTGAACCAAGGGAGCATGGCCTCAACGACCTCGGGATACGTTGCGGTGGTAGCCGCATTGTCGAGGTAGATCTGACGGGTCATTTCTCTCCTTTCTTACGGACGGTCGCTCGTCTCGCTTATCGTCGCTTACGGCGTTTGAGGTGAGCATGAGGCACAGTATAGAACAAACTCCGGTTAATTCCTAGAGAATTACTATGAATTATTTGTTAACGATTGTATGTCGCGGAGCAGGCGTAGTTGTGTGTCGCGTGCTGCGCACGCTCTCCAGGTGTCGCTCGCTATCGCTCGCGACTGGATTCCGGGATAAACCCGGAATGACGGGCGGGACGGGGCGGTTCGTCATCCTGGGCTTGTCCCAGGATCCAACCGGGCGCGGTAGCGACCGGACTTACTAAACACCGCGGGACGCGAAGCGTCCTCGTGGGACGACTCGTGAGCTGGAATGACGGGCGAGGCGGCGGGCGACTAGGACTCGGGTTTGATTCCTATGTAGACGGTTACCGTAGACTCCCTGGTTGCACTTGCGCCTGCGGCGGGATCCTGCGCCACCACCTTGTCGATTTGCGCGGCAGCCTCGGTTACCTTGTCCTCAAAACGGATGAACAGACCGACTTCCTGAAGTTTGCTGGTCGCCTGCTCGCGTGTAAGCCCGGTGAGATCGGGGACGGATATAGGCTTTGGACCAAGGGACACCGTGATGGTCACGGTATCACCCTTGTTGGCCGTGCTGGCGGCGGTGGGGGACTGACGGATGACGGTACCGGCTGCTCTGTCGTCGTACTCAGGGTCCGTACGAGCGACCTGTAGCCCAGCTGCCTCAATGGCGGCAACAGCCGCCTCCTCAGACGAGTCCACAACAAAGGGCACGACCTTGGACTCCTTGCCCTTGGAGACATAGAAGACGACGGACTTACCCTCCTCAAGCACCGTATCGGCTGCGGGTTCCTGTGCGCAGATCTTACCGGCCTCGATGGTGTCGTCAAAGCGTTCTCCGCGGTTCTCAAACCCCAGGTTGAGCGCCGTGAGCGCGTCTCGTGCCTGGTCGAGCGTCATGCCGCTGAGATTGGGGACCGTCACCTCTTTGGGCTTCTCGGGCCCGGAGGACACCACAAGGTCAACGACGGAGTCCTTGTCCACCTTGGTGCGGGCGGAGGGGTCGGTGGAGATAACCACACCAAGCGGCACGGTTTCGCTCGCCTCGAGCTTCTCGGCGCCTGGCCGCAACTCGGCGGCCTCTATCATCTCGCGCGCCGTCTCCGCGGTCTCGCCGACGACATCCGGCACCTCAACCTTACCGGCGCCACTCGTCAAAAAGTAGTAAACGCCTATGCCGATAAGCGCGACGGCAAGCACAGAGACCACTACGGCGATAATAGTCGTCCGCTTCTTGCGTCTGCGCTTCTCCTCCTCCTTCGCGCGCGAAGCCGAGCGCACGTTGAGGGCCGCTGGGCCGCCGTCGACAGAGGGCATAACGGCGGTGTGGGCAGGCGGTTGCGCCCCGTCGGCGTTGATGACAGGCAGGCCGGCCGCGTTCATGACGCGTGTTGCCGCTGCCGACTGCGCAACGTCGGTATCGATGGGACGCCCGGCGAGGTAGTTGTTCAGCGCGATGCGCATCTGCTCGGCGGTGGCGTAGCGGTTGAGGGGGTTCTTCTCCAGCGCGCGCAGGATGATAGCCTCAAGCCCAGGGTCGATGTCGGGATTTATCTCCGAGGGCGGCGTCGGCTGCTCGTTAACCTGCTTGAGCGCCACGGCAACGGCGTCGGGCGCGTCAAAGGGCACCCGCCCGGTTGTGGCCTCGTAGAGCACCACGCCGAGCGAATAGAGGTCGGTGGCCGGCGTGAGGGGCTTGCCCTGCGCCTGCTCGGGCGAGACGTAGTAGGCCGTGCCGAGCACGCTGCCCGTTTGGGTCATCGTTGAGCCGTTGGCGCGCGCGATGCCAAAATCCATGACCTTGGCGTTGCCGTCCGGCTGCACCATGATGTTGTGGGGCTTGATGTCGCGGTGGATGATGTCGTAGCCGTGGGCAACGCTGAGCGCCGCGCAGACCTGCGAACCTATCTCAGCCACCTTGCGCTGCTGGATGGCGCCTCGCTGCTGGATGGCGGTTTTGAGGTCGGTGCCGCGCACGTATTCCATAACGATGTAGTACGTGTTATCCGAGCTGTCATGTCCCCAGTCGTAGATGTTGACGATGTACGGGCTTTGCAGGTTGGCCGCCGATTGCGCCTCCTGCTTAAAGCGTGCGGCAAAGGTGGGGTCGCTCGCGTACTGCGGCAGCATCACCTTAACAGCGACGGTGCGGCCGAGCACCTCGTCGGTCGCCTTATAGACTTCGGCCATTCCGCCGATGCCGATTTTCTCAATCAGTCGATACCGATTGCTGAATACTCTGTTTATCACGTCAATCTCCCTGGGGGGTCGGGGCTTCCATTATAGTCCATACTCCGTCATTCATACACTTCTATTGCAGCTTGCAGGATGTCGCGGGCTTTAGGGGTAGCGGCGCCACCTGCTGTCTCCTCAAGCACGATGGCCACCACAACGTTGCGGCCACCGACCTCCACGTACCCCACGAACCACGAGTTGTCCTTGGGGTTGTTTGTTTGAGCGGTACCGGTTTTGCCGCGCACGGTGTAGCCGCTTATCTGTGCGGCGGTGCCGGTGCCCTCTTTAACCACGCCTTCCATCGCCTGCTGTATCTTGGAGGCAACGGAGGGAGAGACCGCCTCGCCGAGGCTTTCTTCGGCGCCGGTCTGCACCTCCACGCCCTCGGCGCTCATCACCCGCTCAAGGAGATGCGGCTTCATGACCACGCCGTCATTCGCGATGCCGGCGCCCACCAGGGCCATCTGCAGCACGGTGGCCTGCGGGCCCGCAGGGCTTTTGTGCTCGCCAACGGGCTGGCCCACGCCTGCCCAGGCGGTCTCCCACTGGGTCATCTCGGCTGGCTCGGGCATGAGCGAGGTCGCAACCTCAAAGTCTGTGCTGAGGCTGCGGTTAAAGCCAAAGCGCCCGGCGGTCTCGCAGAGCTGCTCGGCTCCTATCTCGTCCGCTACCTGCGCAAATACGGTGTTTGAGGAGAGCTCATAGCCCTTGAGCAGCGGGACGTCGCCATAGGCGTAGTTATCGAAGTTCGTGATGGGGGCGTTGCCTATCTCAATGCTGCCGGGTGCGTTATAGACGGTGTCGAGCGTGGCCGAGCCCTTAGTGAGCGCGCTGGCGAGCGTGACGGTCTTAAAGGTCGAGCCCGGCGCGTACAGCCCCTGCGTCGCGCGGTTGAACAACACACCCGAGCCGCCGCCCAAACCGGTGCCGTCGTCCCCGTTTGTGGCGAGGAGATCCTCAACCATATTGTTGTCGTAGCTGGGGGCGCTGGCTAAGGCGAGCACATCGCCAGATGCGGCGTCGAGCACCGCCACGCCGCCGACCTCGCCTACGAGCGCCTGCTCGGCCGCCGCCTGGATGCGTGAGTCGATGGTGAGGTACGCGTCATTGCCGGGCGTCTTGAGGCCGGCAAAGGCGTTAAGCGCGCTCGCCCAGGTGCCAAAGCCACTCTGGCCTGCGAGTATGTCGGCGTAGGCGCTCTCCGCACCGGCCGCGCCGAAGGCCGGCGAGTTGTAGCCCACCACATGAGCCGCAAGCGTGCCTTCGGGGTAGGTGCGCTGCCAGCGCCCGGTACTTTCGTCCCACACACTGCGCGCAAGCACCGTGCCGTCGGAGGTGAGCAGCGCGCCGCGCTGGATGTTACTGGTGCGTTCCAGGGTGTGGCCGTTGTACGGGTCCTTCTGCACGGCCTCGGCATTGATGACCATGTGCCAGGTGAGGTTGCCGATGAGCACCGCAAACAGGCAGGCAAAGCCCGTGATGACCAGGGTGAGGCGTTTGCCGAGGGTCACGCGGCCGAGGATGCCGCCGTCAAAGGTGGTTACGCCGAGCATCTCCTTCTC